>JBGOYQ010000187.1:0-3778 GCA_041479735.1 Anaerolineae bacterium
CCACTTGGGGTCCGGCATTTGGTCGTACAGTCGGCGCAGGACGGGCGCCATCTTCCGGCTGACTCGCCCTGCCACGATCATCAGATCGCACTGACGCGGGCTGGGCCGCATCAGCTCCATGCCAAAGCGACTCAGGTCGTAATCGGCCGCCTGTGCGCTCATCATCTCGATCGCGCAGCAGGCCAGCCCGAAGAGCATCGGCCACATGGCGTTGGTGCGGCTCCAGTTGACGGCCTTCTCCAGCGTCGTCGTCACCACACCCAGGTTGCCCAGCTTTTGCTCTACTCCCATTCCAAGGCTCCCTTCTTCCACGCATACACAAAACCGATCAACAGGACCACGATGAACACGGCCATCTCGATCAGCCCCGACATCCGCGTCTGCCGCAGGATCACCGCCCACGGGAGCAGGAACACGGTCTCGACGTCGAACAGGATGAAGAGCACCGCCACCAGGTAGAACCGCACCGGCACACGGCGTTGGCCGGGGCCATACGGGTTCATGCCCGATTCGTAGGGTTGTCCCTTCAGGAAGGTGGGGCGGCGCGGTCCGAACAGGTGGCCGATGCCCACGACCAGGAAGGCCAGCCCCGTGGCAAGCCCAATCAACACCGCGATCGGCAGGTAATCAGCTGGCATCTTGCGGACCTCTGGCGAAGGGGAGCGCACTCACCGCTATATGATAACTTTGACCTACAAATAATGCGTACATTCTATCACAAGCGCCGGCAGCCAACAATCGTTTGCCCCTTGACAGCCCCACCTGTCCCATGCTTGAATGAATCCGATTAGGACCTGTATACGACGCGTTCGTCCGACTGAACTTCGACGCGCGGCACCCCGCGCAGTATTTCGGCGGCCGCGCCGTTCTTTTTTTGGGGCATACTAAGGGGTGCCCACCACGCGAGGAGGAGTGATGAAAGCGCATGCCCGGTCCCGTCCGAGCGCCTGGCTATTCGCCGCGTTCCTACTATCCTTGGCCCTAGCAGACTGCGGGCGCAGCTCGGCCGCGCCATCGGCGACCAAGATCCGCGTGGGTTACTTCCCCAACCTGACCCACAGCCAAGCGCTCATCGGCGTCAGCCGCGGCGATTTCGTCAAGGCTCTAGGCCCGTCGATCACCATCGATGCCAAGTTGTTCAACGCCGGCCCGTCCGTGATCGAGGCGCTTTTCGCCGGGCAGATCGACCTGGCCTACATCGGCCCGAACCCGGCGATCACCGGCTACGTAAGGAGCAAAGGCGTGGCGCTCAGGGTGGTTGCCGGGGCAACCAGCGGCGGCGCCGGGTTGGTCGTGCGGCCCCAAGCCGGCATCCGATCCGCGGCCGACCTGTCGGGCAAGCGGATCGCCTCGCCCCAGCTGGGCAACACCCAGGATGTCGCCCTGCGCGCCTACCTGGTCGCCAACGGGCTGCGCGTGACCGAGAAGGGCGGGACGGTCCAGGTGATTCCCACCGACAACCCCTCGATCCTGGATCTCTTCCGTCGCGGTGACATCGACGGCGCCTGGGTTCCTGAACCCTGGACCTCGCGGCTGATCGTCGACGGGGGGGGCACGCTCTTCCTGGACGAGCGCAGCCTTTGGCCCAACGGCGACTTCGCCACCGCCGTCGTCATCGTCAGTAAGCCATTCCTCGACGCGCACCCGGACGTCGTCAAGGCCTGGCTGCGGGCGCACGTGACCTTAACGGTCTGGGAGCAGTCGCATGCCGATGAAGCCAAGGCGCTGGCCAACGAGCAGATCCAACTCGTGACCGGAAAAGCTCTCTCCGCAGCAGTGCTGGACGGCGCCTGGACGCGCCAACGCGTGACCTACGATCCGATTGGCAGTTCCATCGCTCAATCGGCCAAGGCCGCCTTCGCAGCCGGCTTCCTGGATCAGGAGCCCGACCTCTCCGGCCTCGTCGACCTGACGCTGCTCAATCAGGTCCTGGCCGAACAAGGCCTTCCGGCCGTCCATTGAACTCGGGTGAGGACACCTGCTCAGGCCATGAAGCTTGAATTGCGCTCCGTTAGCCTGACGTTTCACAGTGCACGCGGGCCAACCCCGGCCCTGCGCGGCATGGAGTTCTCCGTCGCGCCCGGCGAGTTCGTTTGTCTCTTCGGCCCTTCGGGCTGCGGGAAGTCCACTTGCCTCAACCTGATCGCCGGCCTGGAGAGGCCCGATTCCGGCGAAGTCTTGATCGACGGCAAGCCGGTGACCGGCCCGGGCCGCGACCGCGTCCTGATCTTCCAGGAGGCGGCTCTCTTCCCCTGGCTGAACGTGCGCGATAACGTGGCGTTTGGTCTGGCGGCTCGTGGCGTCTGGCGCTCGAAGCGGTTGAGGATCACCCGCGAGTACCTGCAGATGGTCCACCTGGAGAAGTTCGAGCGATCCTATCCGCACGAGCTCTCGGGCGGCATGAAGCAACGCGTGGCCCTGGCCCGCGCCCTGGCCCTGGACCCGGATGTACTGCTCATGGACGAGCCATTTGGGGCGTTGGACGCGTTAACCCGCGAGCAGCTTCACCTGGAGCTGCAGACTCTGTGGGCCGAGACGGGAAAGACCATCGTCTTCGTCACGCACAATGCCCGCGAAGCACTCGTGCTTGGCAACCGCGTGTTGCTCTTCACGGTTGCTCCGGGAAGCATCAAGAGCGTTTTCACCTGTGACCTGCCTCGGCCTCGCCATATCGACGACCATGGCCTCATCGAGTCTTCTCAGGGGATCCTAAGCGAGCTGCGGGAAGAGGTGCGAATCGCGCAGGAGGAGGCCCGACGTGAGAAGATGGCGCCTTAGGCTGGTGTTCTTCGCCGCCCTGCTCCTGATTTGGGAAGGTCTGGCGTTGGCCGGAATCTGGCCCAGCTACGTCTTCCCTTCCCCGGTGGAGGTCATCAGCCGTCTGGTGCACGGCTTCGCCGACGGCTCTTACCTGATCGCCATCGCCACCAGCATGAAGCGCATCCTGCTCGGGTACGGGATCTCGCTGGCCATCGGCATCCCGCTGGGCCTGCTCCTCGGGCGCACGCGAGTGCTCGAGGAAACGCTCGGGACGATCGTGCTGGGGCTGCAGGCCCTGCCAAGCATCTGTTGGCTGCCTCTGGCGCTGCTGTGGTTTCACTTGTCGGAGACCGCCATCATCTTCGTCGTCGTCATGGGCGCCGTGCTCTCGATCACGCTGTCGACAGCCGACGGCGTTCGCAACACGCCACCGTTGTATTTGAGGGCGGCGCGGACGATGGGTGCCCGAGGCCTTCGGCTATACGGCGGCGTTGTGCTGCCGGCGGCGCTGCCGGCCATATTGTCCGGAATGAAGCTGGGCTGGTCGTTCGCCTGGCGCTCGTTGATGGCCGCCGAGCTGCTCTACGTCAGCCTGGGGTTGGGTCAGGTCCTGACGATGGGGCGGGAGCTCAACGACATGGCGCAGCTGATCGCCGTAATGCTGGTGATCATCACCATCGGCCTGATCGCCGACTACGCCTTCTTCCAACCGCTACAGGCTCGGGTCCGTGAGCGCTGGGGGCTGCAGGGCGCTGCCTGAAACAACTTGGCGGGGGAGGGCCCGCAGCGGCCCGGCATCGGCCAAAGCCGCACCGAGTGCCCGTTCCGGAAGTTCGATGAATGGGATGCTGCCCGCTCGGCGAGGACATCGGCCTCACCCCGTTCCCCTCGCGTAGCACCCCGAGCGAAGTTGCGGGGCTCTCCGCCGGAAAGCTGCCGTCGAGATTGCCGTGTATGGCGGAGAGGGGGAGGATCTCAAGGTGGCGGGGGGCATTCGGCAGGCTCCCAACATGGGCCA
>JBGOYQ010000188.1:0-3770 GCA_041479735.1 Anaerolineae bacterium
CCTTCAGGGCGCTGAACTCCTCCCGGTAGGCGGCCGGCGGAAGCCCTTCGAGCCAGGCGTTAAGCTTGGATGAGTCCTTGAGGAAATAGAAGGAGGTAATCAGGATAAAGATGCTCCAGGCCAGCGATCCGACCGCCTCGAAGGCCACCCCGAGCGTCCGGCCGAAGAACGGCTGGCCGAGGGACTGCAAGTATTGCACCAGCTGCTCCACCAACTGCCCCACGCCGATGTTGTAACCGCCGACGACCATTGGCTTTCCCAGGAAGGTTTCGATCGTTTTGAAGATCTCTCCCAAGTTGAAATTGAGGCGCTCGCCTTCCTCGATCAGCCGCGGGATCAGCAGCACCGGGCCGATCGCTGCCAAACCGATCAGCACCAGGAACACCAGCGCGGTGGCCCAGGCGCGGCGCATCCGTGTGCGGGCTTCGACCCAGCCAACGATCGGTGACAGGACGTAGGCCAGGATCGTCGCCAGGATCACCGGCGTCAACGTTATGGAGAAACGCCAGGCGAGGAAGACGGCCAACGCCAGGAGGCAGGCGCTCACAAACAGCTTGAGAGGGAGCGGCCACGCCGGCCGCACGCGGGCTTCTGCCATGGCCTCATTCTAACCAATCTGTCAGGCGCCTACAAATCCGACGTGCGCCTCGTGCGCCGCCAGGCCGGCAAGAGACAGCGATGCCCCCGAACATCGGGGGCATCGGATCAAGCCTGTGCGCCGATCAGCGCGAGTGATCGCGCGGACCGCGCCCGCCGCGGCCGCCGGATGGGCGCCCGCCGGAGCCCGACCCGCCACCCGGCCTGCGCGGCGGCCGCTTGTCGCGCTCCATCGCTTCCTCCGGCGTCCAGCCCTCCAGGACAGCTTGCCGGGACAACCGGACCTTGCCCTCGGGGTCGATGGCCGTCACCATCACGGTCAGCTCTTCACCCAGCTTGGCGATATCCTCGACCTTCTCTACGCGTTCGGAATCCAACTGGGAGATGTGAACAAGCCCGTCCACATTGGGAAGGATCTGCACAAATGCGCCGAAGTCGGTGGTGCGCACTACGCGCCCGGTGTAAATGCGTCCCACGACGGGAACCTCGGTCAGCCCTTCGACCATCTCCCGGGCGCGCTTGGCACTATCGCCGTCGCTGGCAGCAATGTAGACCGAGCCGTCGTCCTCGATGTCGATCGTCGCGCCCGTCTGCTCCTGGATGCTGCGGATCATCTTGCCGCCCGGGCCGATGACGGCGCCGATCTTCTCCGGGTCGATCTTCAAGACGGTCATGCGCGGCGCGTGCGGCTTGAGCTCGGCTCTGGGCGCGGGCATACAAGCCCGGATCACCTCCAGGACCTTCAGCCTGGCCTCCCGCGCCTGGGCCATCGCCTCCGACATGATCTTCGGAGTGATGCCCTTGATCTTGATGTCCATCTGCAGCGCGGTCACACCAGCAGCCGTCCCGGCGACCTTGAAGTCCATGTCGCCCAAGTGATCCTCGACCCCCTGGATGTCGGTCAGGATGGCGTACTTGTCCCCCTCTTTGACAAGCCCCATGGCGATGCCGGCCACGGGCGCCTTGATTGGCACGCCGGTGTCGAGCAAGGCCAGGGTGGAGCCGCACACCGAGGCCATTGAGGTCGACCCGTTGGAGGACAAAACTTCCGAGACTAGCCGGAGGGTGTACGGGAATTCGTCCATCGTCGGGAGGACAGGGGCCAGCGCCCTCTCCGCCAGCGCGCCATGACCCGTCTCACGGCGGGAGGTGCCGCGCAGGGACTTGGTCTCGCCAGTGGAGAAGGGCGGGAAATTGTAGTGATGCATGTAGCGCTTTTCGTCGATGGGCGATAGCCCATCCAGCTCCTGCCGCTCGCGCGGCGTGCCCAGGGTCGCCAACGTCATCACCTGGGTCTCCCCGCGGGTGAACAAACCGGAGCCGTGGGCCCGCGGGCTGAGGTCGACCTCGGCCGCCAGCGGGCGGAGGTCGGACAGGCCGCGCCCGTCGGGGCGATGCCGGTTCTCCAGGATCCCACTGCGCACGTCCGCCTTGTACACGTCGTCCATGGCCTCGGCCACGGCTCGTTCTTCGTAGCCGCCATCGGCGCACAGCGCCCCGACCGCCTCGGCACGGACCTCTTCGAGCGCGTCGGTGACCTCGGCCTTGGTATGCGCCGACGACGCCAGCGATGCCAGCCGCGCTCCGACCTTGGCCTTGACCGCCTCGAAGAGCCCTTCGGGCGGCACAAAGGAAACGTAGGCGCTCTTCGGCTTTCCGACCGCAGCGCGCATCTCCTCCTGCAGGTCGATCAAAGGCTGCATCGCCTGGTGAGCCCGCTCGATGGCGGACAGGATGACGTCCTCGGCAACCTCGAGGGCGCCGCATTCGACCATCAAGATGGCATCACGGGTGCCGGCCACGCGCAGATCCAGTTCTGAGACCTGGGTCTGCTGGAAGGTCGGGTTGATGATCAAGCTGCCGTCGATCCGGCCGACGCGCACGGCTGCGACTGGTCCGCCGAACGGGACGTCGGAGATGGTCAGTGCGGCCGAGGTGCCCACGATTGCCAGCATATCGAGCTGCGTCTCGCCGTCGGACGACAACGCATACAGGATGACCTGGACGTCGTTGTGCAGGTCCTTGGGGAAGAGCGGCCGGATGGGGCGGTCGGTAAGGCGGGACGTCAGGATGGCCGCTTCGGATGGCCTTCCTTCCCGGCGAAAGAACGATCCCGGGATGCGGCCGCCGGCGTACAGCCGTTCCTCGTAATCGACCGTGAGGGGGAAGAAGTCTATGCCTTCGCGCGGGGTCCTGCTCATGGTGGCGGTAGCCAGCAGGACGGTATCGGCTACGCGCACGGTGACCGCGCCACCCGCCTGTTGGGCGAGCTTGCCGGTCTCGATCGTGATGGTCTTGCCATCCACGACCCGGCTGAATTGTCGTACCTGTGACATGGGAAATCCCTCCCGCGCCGGGAGTGCGCGGGTCAGGGACTGGAGAGCGGCCGCCAGCCAGGCTGGCTTCTGACGGACGAGCTCCAATTCCCAACCCGTCTCGATTGCCCGGGCGCTTGATCCTTGATTCTACAGATTTTCGGGCCGGGCACAACCGGCCCTTCCGGAAAACAAAACGGGCCGACGAAATCTTGCTCTCGTCCGCCCGTGTTGACCGCTCGCTTACTTCCGGCGAATACTCAGGCGTTCGGTCAGGGTCAGGTACGACCCGGCGTCCTTGCGCTTGAGATACGCCAGGTGGCGGCGCCGCTGGCCGACGAGCTTGAGCAGGCCGCGTCGAGATGATTCGTCGTGGCTGTGCGTCCGCAGGTGGTCGGTGAGCTGATTAATGCGCCGCGTCAAGATGGCGACCTGCACTTCGGGGGATCCCGTGTCGCCGTCGTGGCGATGGAACTCGCCAATCAGCTCGGTTTTCTCTTCCTTTGTGAGGGTCATGACATCTGCTCCTTCGCAGGTCACCCAGCAGACAGTCTGCCAAAACAAGCGGCTGACCAGCTGCCGGTCGAGTCAGGGACGAAGGGGATTATACCAGTCGAGACTCAGCCCGACAAGGCTCGACTGAGTTGCTGTCTTTGCGAAGGCGGGAAGGCGTCGAGGTTACTTCGGACCAGTCGATCGATGCCCGGACTGCGGCGCTCGATCTCGTCCAACAGGAAGCGGGCGGCCTCGGGCGGAGTTCGGCGGGCCAGGCTGCTGACCAGATCGTTCAGCGCCCGGCGAGACTCGCCACGCGGCGCCGAGCGGAGGCCGGCGAGTCCGCGCAGCAGGCCCGGCAAC
>JBGOYQ010000189.1:0-3754 GCA_041479735.1 Anaerolineae bacterium
CCGACGACACCGCTGTGCAGCGTGATCCGGTAGCTGACCTGGGCCTCGCGCGGGTTCACCAGCGAGGCGACGATCTGGTAGTCCACCCCGGTCAGCGCCGCCTCCTGCGCCACCTTCTTGTAGGCGGCCACGAAGTCAGCTTTGGTCAGGCTGTCCTGGGACAGCGGGCTGAGCATGGCGTACATGGCGTCGTAGTTGCCCTGTCTCCACGCGTCCAGGAACTTGCGCGCCGCCGTCTCGGGGTTGGGCACGGCCACGTTGGTCATAACCGGGGTGGGCAGGGTCGCCGTGGCGGACGGGGTGCCCTGGCCGCGGCCGATCAGGCTGCATCCGGCCAGCAGGAAGCCGACCAGCACGATGACTTTTCGTTTCACCCTTCGCCTCCGAGCACCTGGACGAACACGTCGCAGGCGTAGGCGTTATGGCGTTGACATGCCTCGGGTACGTCGGCCGGAGGCTCGCAGCCCAGCCGCCGCATCGACCGCACCAGGTGGCAGAGCGGCAGCCCCATGACGTTGGCGTAGCAGCCGTGAAAGGAAGACATGGCCACCGGGCGGAATCCGTTGTCCTGAATGCCGTAGGCCCCGGCCTTGTCTCCGGCGCCGCCCGAAACCACATAGGCGTCCATCTGCGCGTCCGTATACATACGCATCGGCACCGCCGTCTCGCACGCGTCGACGGCAATTTCGTCCGTATCGGCAGCCCGCAAGGCGATCGCCGTCACCACCCGATGGGTTCGCCCGCGGAGATCGGAGAGCATCCGCCGGGCGTCGGCGTCATCGGCCGGCTTGCCCAGGATGCGCGCCCCATCCAGGACGACCGTGTCGGCCGCCAGCACGAACGACGCCCCGCCGGCGTCTTGGGCGGCTGCACGCACCTTCGTCTCCGCCAGTCGCCGTGCCATCGACGCCCCGTCTTCACCGACTATGGGCGACTCGTCGACCGCCGTGGGGCGAACCTGAGCATGCCACCCGGTCAGCGCCAGCAGTTCGCCTCGCCTGGGCGAGGCCGAGGCCAGCAGGATCGAATGGTTTCCATCGGCGATCATTGTGGGAAGGGATTCTAACATAGCCGCCCCCTTCGCCGTTCGAGGGTGTTAGAATTACAGCCGAGGACCAGATCGCATCATGTCAGCCTACTCGTTTGTGTCCGCTGCGTTGTTCGTCTTGCTCGATGTCGCCTTCTTCGGCCTGTACGTGATTCTAGCCGGATATGCCTGGCTGGCGCGTCTCCTTCGACGCCAGCAGGCCCACTGAAGCCCGCCCCCCTCAGCCTCATCTCGTGGCCAGGCCGCGCCCCAACCCTCTTCCCTATCTCGCGATCCTCGTAGGCGTGCTGGCCACCGG
The DNA here is from genome assembly GCA_041479735.1 of Anaerolineae bacterium. Classification (GTDB taxonomy): domain Bacteria; phylum Chloroflexota; class Anaerolineae; order Anaerolineales; family E44-bin32; genus JBGOYQ01. The sequence goes on from JBGOYQ010000189.1 coordinate 1,347, forward strand.
CTTCTCGGCGCTGTTCGTGCGTTGGGCCGCCGCGCCCGGCCCGGTGACCGGCTTCTACCGTATGGGCCTAGCGAGCCTGGCTCTGGCGCCTTTCGCCCTCGTCCGCCGCGGCGGCCGCCAGGTTTGGCCTCGCCTGGGCCTCTTGATGGCGGCGCTCGGCGGCCTTTCCCTGGCGCTCGACCTGTCCCTTTGGAACACGTCCGTCAACATGACCCGCGCCGCCAATGCGACGCTGTTGGGTAACACGGCGCCGCTGTGGGTGGCGCTCGGCGCGTGGCTGCTGTTTCGCGAACGCCTGACGGGTCGCTTCTGGCTCGGCCTGGGTTTCACGCTGGCCGGCGCAGCGGCAGTCGCCGGGGCGGACTTCCTCTTGAACCTCCAATTCGGCTGGGGTGATCTACTCGGTCTAGGCGCCGGGCTGTTCTACGCCGGCTATTACCTGTGCACCCAGCGCGGCCGGGAACACCTCGACCCGCTGCAGTACGTTTGGGCGGCCGGGACTGTCTCGGCCGTCATGCTGCTGGCCATCAGCACCGCCTTGCGGCTTCCCCTCACCGGCTACCCGGTGCAGAGCTATATGGCCTTCTTGGGCGCCGCTCTGGTGACCCAGGTGCTCGGCTATGTCTCGGTCGCCTATGCGCTGGGCCACCTGCCGGCCTCGGTCGTCTCCCCCAGCATGGTCGGTCAGCCGCTCGTCACCGCGATGCTGGGCATCCCGCTGCTGGGCGAGTGGCTTTCGCCGGTCCAGTGGCTGGGCGGTGCCGCCGTGCTCCTCGGTATCCTGCTCGTCCATCGCTCCCACACCCCGGTGGCCTAACCGCAGGCCTTCGCACGACGCGATGGTACAATCCCGACGATGGACCTTTTCGACCACGCGTTGGCCCAGCGCATGGCGCGCGAAGCGCCTTTGGCGGCGCGCATGCGCCCGCGGACGCTCGATGAGTTCGTCGGTCAGGACGACATCGTCGGACCCGGCCGCCTGCTCCGCCGCGCCATCGAAGCCGATCGCCTGTTCGCCTCCCTCATCCTGTGGGGCCCGCCGGGGACCGGCAAGACTACGCTGGCGATGATCATCGCCAACCGCACCCGTTCGCACTTCGAGACTATCTCCGCCGTGCTAGCCGGCGTCGCCGATCTGCGGCGGGTGATCCAGCAAGCGAACGAGCGCCGCAAGCTCAACAACACGCGCACGACCCTGTTCGTCGACGAGGTGCACCGCTGGAACAAGGCCCAGCAGGATGCGCTGCTGCCGCACATCGAAAACGGGACCATCACCTTCATCGGCGCGACCACCGAGAACCCGTACTTCGAGGTGATCGGCGCCCTGGTGTCGCGCTCGCGCGTCTTTCAACTCCGCCCGCTGGAGGATGAGCAGGTGCGCGCAGTCATCCGGGCCGCCGTCGCCGATGCCGATCGGGGGTTCGGCGCCCGCCAAGTCCAGCTGGATGAGGATGGGCTGGAGCACTTGGTGCGCGTGGCCGGCGGGGACGCCCGCAACGCCCTCAACGCCCTCGAGCTGGCGGTCGAGACGACCGGCCCCGGACCCGATGGGGCAGTACGCATCACGCTCGAGGTTGCTCAAGAATCGATCCAGCGCCGGGCTGTCCTGTACGACAAGGACGGCGATGCTCACTACGACACGATCTCGGCTTTTATCAAGTCGGTCCGCGGCTCCGACCCCGACGCGGCCTTGTACTGGCTGGCCAAGATGCTCTACGCCGGCGAATCGCCGCGCTTCATCCTGCGCCGGTTGCTCATCCTGGCGGGCGAAGACATCGGCCTGGCCGACCCGATCGGGCTGGTCGTGGCGAACGCGGCTGCACAAGCCTTCGAGTACGTCGGCCTGCCCGAGGGCGTATACCCGTTGGTCGAGGCCACCCTCTACTTGTCTACGGCGCCCAAGTCGAACACGGCCACGGCGTACTTCAAAGCCTACAAGCTGATCGAGGATCGGGGCGTGGGCGACGTCCCCCCGCATTTGCAGGATGCCAACCGCGACGCGGCCGCGCTCGGGCACGGCGCCGGCTATGTGTATCCCCACGAGCTGCCCGGTCACCACGTCGGGCAGCAGTACCTGCCGCAGGAGCTGCTGGGCACATCCTTCTATCATCCGTCCGACCAGGGATACGAGGCCGAAGTCCAGGTGCGCCTCGATCGTTGGCGAAGGGCGCAGCGGGAAGCGCTGGGCATCCCCGACGTGGTCGAGCTCCCCGAGCTCGGCGAGGCCGAGGTGCTCGAGCTCAAACGCCGCCACGCGCGCGGCCGCGCGGGCAACGACTAGGAAGCCGGACGTGACGACGATCTTCCTCATCCGACACGCCGAAAACGACTTCATGCGCAAGCGCAAGCTGGCCGGCTGGCTGCCGGGCGTTCATCTCAATGACCGCGGCCGCGCCCAGGCGGACGCC
>JBGOYQ010000190.1:0-3751 GCA_041479735.1 Anaerolineae bacterium
GATCGGCGCAGACTGGACGCTCCAAGCTCGGCCGCCGAAATGCATGCCGCGCTCGGGCTGGGTCTTGCCGAGGAAGTCGGTGAAGCCATCGCCTCGAGCGGCGGTGACGGTCAGGGGCAGGCCGATATCGTCGAACGTGATCTGACCCGCGTGGCGGGATCCAGTGTAGGCGCTAAGCCGATCGAGCAAAAACATCTCAAGCGGTCTCAAGTTCGCCCAGCCTAGCCAGAACACGGCAGGGTTCAAGTTCACCGAGGCGATGTGTCCGGGCTTGAGGGCGGCAATGAATGCCTCGAGATCGGCCAGGGCGGAGCGGGCGGAGGGCGTATAGAGGTCGGGGTGCTCGTGCGCCGCGACCTCGACCGCGTGGAAGAATCCATTGAGGACACCGGCCGACACGCCGTAGATCTGCGCGATCCGGCCGCCTCCCTCGGAGAACCCGGTCTGGACGGCTCGCGTGGCGACCAGGCCGCCCAGGATGCCTGAGAAGCCGCCTGCGCCATAGATCACATTCGCCGATTGGTCGAACGGAAAAGCGTCAAGCTGACCGGCCAGCAGCCCCTGAAAGCGCGCCATCAAGGCATCCTTGTTGGTGGCCGACTGGCGCATGTTGGTGAAGGCCTCGGTGCTGCCGATGTAGGGCAGGTCGACGTGGCCGACGGTCGGCGGGCAGTCGTCCTCCGAAAGGCGTTCCGCAGGGTTGGGTAGGCTGCCGAGGCGGAGTTGAAGCGCACGGTGGCGCTCGACCAGGTCGAGGTAGTGCGCCGCCAGCAGGGTCTGATTGCGCTCGTTATGCGAGTGCATGATGAAAGACGAGGTGATCCAATTGACTTTCCACGGTCGTATCGGCGCGTTAGGCCGCGTGCGCAGGATGGGCCGCGGGTCAGCCGCCTCGAGGTCCACCAGGATCGCGCCGGCGTCTACCACGGCCGGCCGCGCGTCGCGCAACCACTGGCCCGACCGGCCATCTCCGCCGGGCAGCCAGACCGGCGAAGTCGACAGCATCGTGCTGAGCGCTGCCTGCAGCGCGTCGACCAGGACCGCGTCGCGGGGTGGGCCGATGCGCACATGCTCGTAGGGAAACTGAATGCTCTCTTCGGCGGGTCCGAGCCAGGTTAGCACGCCATCCTCGTCGATGGCACCCAGGTAGACCGGGACCCCCAGGTGGGAGAGACGCACGTCGTTGCGACCGGTGTAGGCGAACAGCCGCGCGGCGACCCAGCACCGCAGCGGCCTCAGGTTCCAGATCCCGAAGGCTGGATTGCGGTTTAGGGCGCGCAGATCGCGACTTGAGGCCTGCTTCAGGAATCCGGCGAAGTCGGTGAGAGCGTTGGCCGCTCTCCCCCAAGCGTCGGGATCGCGCTGCGCGGCGCGCCGCAGGGCGAACGCCACCGCCACGAGCGCACCGCCGCTCAAGCCGTAGATGCGCTCAATCTCCGCATGCTCTGCCTCCAACGCCTCGGCCCAGGCAAATTCGGCCAGGATGCGATCCCGATCGCTGAGCTTAGCGCTCTGGAATAGAACCGAGGCAGGCCTGCTCATGCTTTACAGAGCAATTCCGGCCGGGTCGGCGGCCTCAGTGGACCGGATCGGGGCCCCGACGCGCTAACCATCGCTTGGAGATACGCCGCCGTGCATGATCTGCTGGCACGGGCAGAGCCAATCGGCCGCCGGCCGAACCCTGGTCTAAGCAGGTGGGGCCTAATCATCCGGGGAACGCCTGGCCTGTCGCATCTTCTTGGTCGCGCCCTGTCGGCGCTTCGAGTCGAGACGGCGCTCCCGGGAGGCTGCGGTCGGACCTGTCGGCCGCCGAGTCTGAGGCGGCTCGGCAGCCTTGCGGGCCAGCGCGATGAATCGCTCCAGGGCATCCTGGCGGTTCCGTTCCTGGGATCGGTATCGCCTGGCGTCGATGATCAGGACGCCGCGGGATGTGACCCGCCGGCCGGCCAGCCGTAAGAGCCGCTCGCGGACCCCTTCGGGCAGGGAAGAGGAATGGCGTAAGTCGAAGCGAAGCTGGGCGGCCGTGGCAACCTTGTTGACGTTCTGTCCGCCCGGGCCGGAAGACCGGACAAAGGAGGTCACCACTTCGCGCTCGTCGATCGCTAGCGATCGGGTGATCCGGATCAAGAGATCCACTCCATCCTCGACCGTGGGGTCAGCGGCTCGCAAAAGGCTGTGCCGCGCGGCAGGTCGGGCTGACTGAAGATAAGGTCATCCGTCATGAAACTCGAGGGCATGAACGCCCGGACCCCTGCCCGGACGCACGGCACCGGCGGAGAATCAGCAGGGTTGCTCCTGGTGAACCAACCTGCAAGCCGGAGGCAGAGCCACCCAGCCGCCCGAGGCCCGCCGGCGAATGGCGACAGGGGAATTCATGCGCTCAACGGCGTGTCTTGGCCCAATCGGCAGACACCGATCTCGACGCGGACAGGGGCATGCCGACGCGCTATCGTCATCGCGTCCCTGGCCGCAAGATTCGGACTCGAACGACTTCTCGGGGGCGTGGGTTCCTCATCCTAGCTTGCCTTGGGCAGTGTCCGCAGCCAATTGGCCACCGGACCAATGAGGAACAACGCTGCCACGACGGCCACGAGCGTGAACAACAGGCCTACGATGAGAATGCTGGCGATAGTCCGGCCCCAGCTCATCCGAGTCGCCGCTTTGACGGCGAGCAGATGTAATCCTATCGTGTAGAGTCCCAGCGGCAAGGTCAGGCAGTTGACCAGAGGGATGAGTCCCAGCAAGCTGCTCAGCAGGGTGAAGGGGGCGGTGTAAGCGGCGATCGCGTAGGTGAGGCCGCCGTACGTGCCCTGGCTACCCAGCGCGCTGGCGGTGAAGTGCAGGATGCCGGCGTAGAAAAGCTGGCCGATCAGGAAGGCGGCCACGGCGATAGGGATGAAACACAAGGCTGCGATCCACAATGTCGAGGCGAAGGCCGGCAGTGATTCCACGGCACGTCCGGCACCCTGCTCGAAGCTGCGCAGAAAGGCCGGAGCCATGGCCGTCCGTAACAGCAGGGCTTGGATGCCCCCGATGATGCCATAACTCACGAGGGATGACACCAAGATCCACGCGATAGCCCGTCCCATGCCGGCCTTGGGATCCCGAAGCAGCGCTTCGTACGCGGCGACGGACGGCCGCGTGAGTGCCGTGGTCCAGGCTTGAATCCACGAAAACGACTGGGCTTCCTCCGCAGGCATCGACGGGACAACATACGCTTGGGTCATTCGGAGGGCTCCGCGTCTCGGGCAGGCAGAGACTACACCGGCGCCCTTGCTCGCGCAAGGCTACGCGGGGCAATAAGAGTCAGAGAGCGATGTGGCTTCAGCCGACGCAAAGGACAGTCAGTTTGCCCGGTCCGTGCACGCCGACCGTCAGGGTCATCTCGATGTCGGCCGTTCGCGACGGCCCGCTGATCATCGCGATGACAGGAGCATGCATAATGGTCGAACGGCCTCCGGCTTCGAGCCAGCCCTCCAGGCTGGGATGAATATCATGCGATCGAAGCACGGCCAGGTGCACGGGTGGAAGCAGGGAGGCGGTCGACGGGCGGCCGGGGCCGGCGGGGAGGATCAGGGTCCCAGTATCTGCCAACGCAGCCTCCGCGCCGGTCAGCCCGGCATCCGCATGGGCGGCCTCCATCAAGATCGCTTGGCGGGGCTCGCCCATCTCCGCGGGGATACTTGGAGTGGAGATCGCCATGCCGGTGCGTTCACACGCCTCGCAGACCGCGTCCAGAACGGGGTCACCC
>JBGOYQ010000191.1:0-3714 GCA_041479735.1 Anaerolineae bacterium
GACCCCTTTGCCGATGGCTCCCAATCCGATCAACCCGACGACCTTGCCCTCGAGTGTAGCGCCAACCCGCCGCGGCCACTCTCCATCGCGCGTCGCGCCGGCCACGGCAGGAAGATCGCGCGCCAGGGCCAGGATCAGCCCAACGGCCAGCTCAGCGACCGACACGGCGTTCGCGCCCGGCGTGTTCGTCACGACGATCCCGCGCGCCGCGGCAACATGAAGGTCGACGTTGTCCACGCCCGCCCCGTAGCGTGCGATCACCTTGAGCCGGGCGGCGCCTTCCAGGGCGGCGCGGTTGATCTCGTCCAGCCCAGCGATATAGCCGTCACACTCTGCGAGCAGGGGCGCCAGTTCCCCCGACGACAGCGGCCGCCCCACCGGGTTGTAGACCACCTCGCCCACACACCGCTCCAGCTCGGACCGCAGGCGGGGCTCGCACTTGCCGTAGGTTGTCGGCGTCACCAGCACTCGTTTCGACTTCAAGTCCATCCGCCGCGGTTCTCCTGTCCGGGTCGCCCCCCCGAATTACCAGAGCCCGGGGCAATCGTTAACGTGATGGATGAGGCTTCGCCCCAGCCAACACATCTACGAATCCATCACTCCGGACGTACCCTTCTTATGCGGGCTCTTCGACGCCGCAGGCGGGGTAGACCCTTCTTGGCGCCAGCGCGGGTTATCAATCAGCGTCGGGCCGTTGCCTGAGTCCATCAGCACCTTGCGGAAGCCCCTGTCCTCGATCGTTCGGTAGTCATGGCCGGCGTTTCCCGGATAGACAAATAGCTGGATCAGGTCCTCGTTGCCGACGTTGATCGAGCGATGGCCCCAGTCAGCCGGGACATAGACGATTCGCCCGGGGATCAGCTCCTCACACGCCCACTCCCCGTCGGCGGTCTCCATCAGCATGAAGCCGTGCCCGCTCAGGCACTCGTAGATCTCGGCCGTGCCGGGTTCAGCGTGGAAGTGGCCCTTGGTCATGAAGTACTCGTCGCCCACCTTGCCAGGATGAAGGACCGATGTCCCATGCGCAAGCTGGCCGGCCATTTCGGGCACTCGGCTCTCATACACCTCGTAGACCGTCCGATCCGCCCCTCTCAATATCTGGGCAAAGGCTTCCTGATCGAGGTAACCCCCGCGCATCGAGGACAGTCGTCGGACGACGTGATTTGCATGGGGCTCCAGGCTGCCGGAGGGCAAGTTGATCGCGCTGACGAACGGTTTCATGCCGGACTCTTCACCTCAAGGTCGACAAGATCAGGGCTGGCCACGGCCCAATGTCGACGGTGCCGATGGACGAGGGCTGACTCGCCGGGCAGAAGGTAGCACGCCGCCTTGCGTTCGTCAACCGGCGCGACGCCAGCCAGGCCGTGCACGATCCCGGCCAGTTACCGATCGCCCTCATCCACGCAACCGGCAAGGATCTCGAGGCCCCGCGGCATGCCGTGCAGGACTTGCAGCGAGTGATCCACTAAGGACGAGAATCCTCGACGAATTCACGGAGAACAAAGGGCCCGAGGTTGATCTCGGGCCCTTTTCGATTCGACCCGGCGCGGTGCCGGACGTTGCCAGTGCCTACGCGATAGGGCGCGCCCCCAGCCGGTTAGCCCACATCCTTTGTGGGTACATCCGGGACCCAGACGTACCCGTCGCCATCCTGCAAATAGGCCTCGCGCAGACCATGCCCTTTGTCGGTCGCCGGAGACAGCACGCGGAAGCCGAGCCTGCGTGCGGCCGTCTCCGCCCCATCCGGATCACAACCATGCAGCCGCAACTCGATGCCCGCACCTCGCGCCGGTACCCCTTCGACGGTCCTGCCCAAGGGGTGCTTGTCGTAGGTGTGATCGGCGTGCAGCATCCACTCGGCGCCACACGCACCCAGGACGGCGAAGTCAGGATCGGCATAGACCAGATTGGCGCTTAGCACCTGGCGCCCGAATGCGACGGCGGCATCGATATCACGCACGAGCAGGTTGACGCTGAGCGCCTTCAGAGAGCGGCCGTAGTCCTTCGACCGCATCCATGGCTCTCCTACCCTCAGCTTCATAGGGCCTCCTTACTGACTGCCTGCCCGGATACATTATGCGGCTGCATCTTGCCAGACGCACCAATACCATCTAGGGCGACGACCTCCGCCTGTGCCCGTCCGCAGCCGATCGTCGCCTCACCAAAGGCCAGACGATGCGTCGGCGCACCCACTCATGGGCGCCCTGACCGACCTCCCGTTCTCGGGCAACCAAGCCTCCATCGGCGCGGCCTGCATCCACTCCCCGCCTAGCGCGAGCGCACCTGCACTTGACCGTCCACGACCCTAGCCTCGAAGGCAGGCAGCGGGCTGGTCGCCGGGCCTTCGCGGACGCTTCCATCGGCAAGCTTGAAGCGGGAGTAGTGCCAGGGGCACTGGATCGTGTCCCCTATGATCTTCCCCTCCTCGAGGGGAGCCCCGTAGTGGGAACACATACCTCCCAGCGCATGGATCACCTCGCCGCGCCGGACAAGCAGGATTGGCGAGCCCTGCAAGTCGACGCGCAGGGGCACACCTTCCTGCAGAGCTCCTAACGCGATGACCGAGACGAAGTCCTTGGGGTCATGCCGGTAAGCGTTGCGGTTGATCATCGTGCCCAATCGAAAGACCAGAGAGCCGCCTAGGAATGCCCCCGCGGCAATGGTCAGGTAGGCGATCAACGTCAGCGCGAACTTGTCGCCTGTGATCACCCAACCGGTTCGCCAGCGCCAGACGAACGCGACCGCGAAAAGCACAGTGGCGACCGTGTTAACGAGCGCGTGCACCGCCCCGATGGCCATTTCGGGCGGATCGACATCCAGCCAATCCATCACGCCGGAGGCGATCGTGGCCAGCGCCACCAGCGTACCGAACCCGATTGTCAGGCCGCTGGCTAGGCCCAGGTTCGGGACTCGGAAGATCAGCGCCACCAGATCCAGGACTATGGCCACCGTCCAGGCGCCGACCGGGACATCGGTCAGGAGCGGATGCAGCGGATGCTCGAGCCACGACCCGTTCAACAGGAGCTTTGCAGGTCTGAGCGGGGTCTGCTGGAATAGCCCGTTCAGGGGTCGCGAGAATGCCTTGGCGGCGCCCCGGACTGCCGCCGACCTCGTGATCCATCCTTCGAGTCGCTCGGTCAGGTCCCTCTTCATAGATCATCCTCACTGGTGGCAACGCCCGATCATGGGCTGGGCGACGCCAGGCATCTCCGCCGCCTGAATCCATTCTAACGCTTGCGTGGTCGGAACCGATGGCTGATCCATCCGCGCCGCCTGGCGGCTATCGGACCGATGGACCTTGCCGTCCGGCCCTCCTGCTCTCCGAATTCAGGTTCGGTCAAGGCAGGTGGTTGGCAGCGCTTCCAATCCTGATGCTACGGGATCCCGAGGGTCAGGCTTCTTTTATGCCAGGCTGGCTTCGCCTGCGGGGCAAGAAAGCGCATACACCTGCATCTCCTTGCCTTCTGGCCGGACCGTGGTTTTCTCGAAAGCGAACCCGGTCTTGGCCGCGACCCTGGCTGAGGCGACGTTTGCTGGGTCGATCAAGGCGATCAAGCGCCGGACTCCGTTGTCCGCAAAGGCGTGGTCCCTGAGCCTACTGGCCGCTTCCGTGGCCAGCCCGCGTCCCCAGGCGGCTTTGGCGAAGACGTACACAAGCTCGATCTCCGGGGCCCCGTCCACCAGCTTCTCGAGCAACCCGCAGTGGCCTACAAC
>JBGOYQ010000192.1:0-3709 GCA_041479735.1 Anaerolineae bacterium
GCAACTCCGCACTGCGCAGCTGTCAGAGTGGGCGGGGCTCCGTCTGCCATCCGACGCGAACAGTCGGCCCAGAACGGGCCGACTGTTGGGCGATGCACCGCGCCGAGCGCGCCTAAGCCGGCTGCACGGCGGGCTTGCGATGCCGTAAGACGAGGACCGCGGCGCTGACCAGCGCAGTCAACAACATGACCACCTGGTTGAAATTGATACCCCACACGGGTACGTAGTCGATCCGCAAGAACTCGAGGAAGAAACGTCCGAGCGGGTAGGTGATCAAGTAGACGAAAAACAGATCACCACCACGCAGCCGGTCACCATACCGCCGCCACAGCCAGTATAGGAATGCGGCGTTGGCCAGGTTCCAGATGGACTCGTACAGGAACAAGGGCTGGAAGCGGTCGAAGGCTTCATAGCCCGCCACGCGATTGCGCGGATCGATATAGATACCCCAGGGAAGGGTGGTCGGAGGGCCGTAAAGTTCCTGGTTGACGAAGTTGCCCCACCGGCCGATGCCCTGGGCCAGTGCGATCCCCGGCGCGGCGACATCCAGGAGCAGAGGCAGGCTCAGCTTGCGCCGGCGAGCGAACAGGTACAGGCCGAACACGCCTCCGATAATGGCCCCGGGCATCCCCAGGCCCCCGTTCCAAGTCGTGAGGATGTCCAGCGGGTGAGTCAGGTAATACCTGGTGTCGATCCCGGCGGCCAAGAGACTCTGCGACGGGGTGAAGATGTGATATAGCCGCGCCCCAATCACGCCGAATATCAGCGCCCAGATGAGCGCATCCCAGACGACCTCGGGGTCCTCGACTTTGCGGGCGATCAGGTGGCGTGCCAAAACGGCGGCCATCAGCGCCCCGAACATCAAGATCATCCCGTAGTAGCGGAAGTACAACGGCCCCAGGTGGATGCCGTACGCGTCAGCGATCATCGATTGGAACCCTCTCAGTTCTGGCGGGCCTGGCGACGGACAGCCAGGATTCGCTGCAAGGCGGTGGCATTGCCCAGGATGGCGATGACGACGATTCCGAACCAGGGGAATCCCAGAATCAGACTCGGGGCGAGTACCAGGTAGCGCTCCATACGCGTCAGCAAGCCGACGCGCGCCTGAAACCCCAGCGATTCGGCCCGGGACCGGACGTACGATACCAGCACCGAGCCGGCGGCGGCAGCGAAGGTCAGCACCGCCAGCCACAGGTTGTCGTGGAGCGAGTAGTAGACGAGCAGGCCGCCGAAGATCAGAAGCTCCGAGTAGCGGTCTGTGACCGAATCGACAAAGGCGCCGAAATCGGAGCGCTCACCTCGCAACCTCGCCATCGTGCCGTCGAGAGCGTCAATCACGCCCATCACCAGCACCAGCAATCCGCCGATCAGAAAAAAACCGCGGGCCAGGAAGTACGCCCCGATCAGGTTGCCGGCCAGACCGATCAGCGTGACGGTGTTCGGCATCAGGCCGAGGCGATTGAGGAAACCGGCGACCGGGTCCAGGACCCCCTTGAAGCGGGCACGCATCCAGTCCGTGAATGTCGCCCGTGCCTCGGAGGCAGGTTGCTGAACGCTCATGTGGAAGTCCTTGCGGTGGGCGTGTGAATGCTAACCCTCAGCCGATGAACCGTCAAGCCGAACGCCTCAGTCATCGCCGTCGGCCTCGTCATCGCCCTCGACCAACACCTCACGCGTCCGGCCGCCGCTCTGCGAGCGTCCGACGACGCCCAGTTCTTCCAGCTGATCCATCAGCCGGGCGGCCCGAGGGTATCCGATGCGCAGCCGCCGTTGCAGCATTGAAGCGCTGGCCGTCCCGGTCTTCTTGACCAGCTCGATCGCCCGCTCCAGGACTTCATCGTGCTCATCGGCCGAAGCCTGGCGCTGCAAGAGTTCCTCCCATGGAGCGTGCGGAGGCGCCGGCGCCTCGGGGAGCTCACCGACCTCCTTGCGCCAGTAATCGACAAGCCTCTCGACCTCGACGTCGCTCACGAACGCACCCTGCAGCCGGACGGGGGCCGCGGCCTCAGGGGACAGGAACAGCATGTCGCCCCGCCCCAGGAGCGTTTCGGCCCCGGGCGTATCGAGGATGACGCGCGAGTCGACCATCGAGGCGACGGCGAATGATATGCGTGCCGGGAAGTTGGCTTTGATCAAGCCAGTGACGATATCCGTGCTGGGCCGCTGGGTGGCGACGACCAGGTGAATGCCGGTGGCCCTTGCCATCTGAGCCAGGCGTACCAGCGTCCGCTCGGTCTGGTCCGGTGCCATCATCATCAGGTCCGCCAATTCGTCGATCATGACGACCGTTCGGGGCAGACGCTCGGCGGAGCGCTTGCGCCGCGCCTTGAGATTGTACGCGTCGATGTCGCGGGCCTTGGCCTCTTCCAGCAGGCGATAGCGGCGATCCATTTCCACTGTGCACCAACGCAACACCCCGACGATCCGTTCCAGCTCGGTCTCGACTTTCCCGTACAAATGCGGCAGCCCGTTGAACCGCACCAGTTCTACCATCTTCGGATCGATGAGAACCAGGCGCAGATCTTCCGGCGGATTGTTGGCTACCAGGCAAGCCGCCAGGGACGTGATGCACACGGACTTGCCGGAACCGGTCGTGCCAGCGATCAGCAAGTGCGGCATACCGGCCAGGTCTGCCGCGACCGGCGCCCCGGCGACATCCCGGCCGAGACCGATGGCCAGTGGGGACCCGATGCCTTGAAACGATTCGGATTCAAGGACCGCCCTCAGCCTAACCATCGCCGGCCGACGATTAGGGACCTCGATGCCCACGTACGCCTGACCCGGGACCGGCGCCTCGATTCGCAGGCTGGGCGCCGACAGCGCGAGCGCCAGGTCGTTAGCCAGGGCCGAGATCTGCGAGACCCGAACCTTCTGCCTGCGGGTGCTATCCTCGTCGCCGGGATGCTCAATGAATCCGGGTTCCACCGCGAACTGGGTCACGGCCGGTCCGGAGCGGAAGTCGACTACGCGCGCCGGCAAGCCGAAATCGGCCAGCGTCTTCTCAATCAGCCCGGCCGTCAAGTTGATCTCCTTGGCCGTCACGCGCACCGACTCGCCGACCTCCAGCAGGTCGAGCGGCGGCAGACGTTCGTCGCGCGGCGCCATGCGCACGGATTTCTCTCGAGGCGACTCGTCGACCGTGAATGTCTTGCGGTATTCCCGCGGCAATCGGCGCTGTGCAGAAGGACTGGCCGGCGACCCCAGAGCTGTCCCCGCAGCGCCTCCGGGCACGCCTAGCCCCGCCGGGAGGGACGCGGCCGCAGGTCGCCACCACTCGATCAGGCGCTGCCGGGCGCGTCGCAGGGAGGCAGGCACATTCCTGAGCGCGGGGATGCCGGCGCCGAGAGCCACGACCACCAGAACTCCGGCCGCCCCGACCACGGTCAACCGATCGCCGAGCGCCTTGGCCACCCCCCAGCCAACCAGCCCTCCACCGGCGCCGGCTTCGGCGCGAGGTAGGTTTAGCCCGTCGATCAACGCCAACAGCCCCAGTGCGGCCGCCAGCGCCAGCTCGGCTGCAATGACCTCAAGCCACGGGATGGCAATGGCGCGTCCGCTCCGCCGCCGGATCAAGACGCCGGCTGCAGCCAGCATGGTCAGGGGCCCCAGCCAACGTCCCCAGCCCAGCCAGCGCTCCAGGAGGCCGGCCCAAACGTCCACCAAGGTGCCGTGAGTCAGCCCGAGCAGGGCAAGGGCAGTCACGAGCGAC
>JBGOYQ010000193.1:0-3684 GCA_041479735.1 Anaerolineae bacterium
CGATCGGCTTCGGGGTGACCGCCATACCGCCCACGCCGCCAAGGAACGGCTGCAGCTCGTCCTGAACTACGATCGAGCTGACTTGCCGCCGGGCAAGATGGAGGCCCTGCGGGACGACCTCATCGCGACCCTGTCGCGCCACATCGAGATCGACAAACGGCTGGTGAAGATTTCCCTGACCCACGATCGCAACCAGCAGCGCCTGGTTGCCGACATCCCGCTGGCGCCGCCGCGGGCCCGCCGCCGAGAGATCAGCTGAGTCCATGCAGGTCTCCGCACGCATCTGGCGCCACTTCGACATCTGGCTCCTGGCGGCGGTCGCGGCCCTGACGATCGCCGGCGTCGCCATGATTCGCTCGGCGGCAGGCGGCAACGAGAACCTGGCCCAGCTCGTACCGCGCCAGGCCCTCTGGGCCGTCAGCGGGCTGGCGGTCGTCATGATCATGGCGGCCATCGACTACCGCTTCTGGTCGGCCATCTCGCGGCCGATGTACCTATTCGTCCTGGCTTTCCTGCTGTTTGTCCTGTTGGCGGGATTTGTCGGCTTCGGATCGGCCCGCTGGTACACGGTCGGGATCGTCTACATCCAGCCGTCGGAAGTCTCCAAGTTCCTGATGATCCTGATTGTGGCGGACTACCTGGCGCGGAACCGTGAGGAAATGGGCGAGATGCGGGTGGTCCTTCGCAGCCTGCTCCTGGTCGGCCTGCCGGCATTGCTCGTGTTCCTGCAGCCCGACTTGAGCACGTCGATCGTGCTGGCTGTCATCTGGGTCGCGTTGATCTGGGCCGCCGGGGTAAGGCTCCGCCACCTGGCCATCCTGGCGGGTCTGGCTGCGATCGCCGCCCTGATCATCCTTCCCTTCGTGGCGGAGTACTTCCTGGTCGGCTATCCCAATGGCCAGGACTTCCTCTTCTTGAAGCACTACCAGATGCAGCGGGTGATGACCTTTCTCTTCCCGGATGCCAACGTGCAGCACGGCGCAACCTACAACGTCAATCAAGCATTGATCGCCATCGGTTCGGGCGGCCTGTTTGGCCAGGGCTATGGCCACGGGACACAGGTCCAGCTACGGTTCCTGAAGGTCCGCCACACCGATTTCATCTTTTCGGCCATGTCGGAGGAATTCGGTTTCGCCGGGGCGATCGTGTTTCTAGCCGTGTTCTTGTTCATCATCTTCCGTTGCCTGCGCGCCGCGCGCATGGCCCGCGACACCTACGGCGCGCTGATCTGCTATGGCGTGGCACTCGTCCTTCTCCTCCAGGGCGCTTTCAACATCGGCATGAACCTGAACCTCTTCCCCGTGTCCGGCCTGCCTCTGCCGTTCTTCAGTTACGGGGGTTCCTCTCTGGTAGCCAGCCTGTTGGGCATCGGACTGGTCGAGAGCGTCATGCTGCGCCATAAGCGACTGGAGCTCTGACGGGGCGATCGCCTGTTCCTCCGGCGTCCCTGCCGGTCGCCATCGATTTCAAGGTCGAGGTCACCCATGAATGCTGAGCTCCCGGCCCGGGCCCGATTTGCGCCCTCCCCCACTGGCCGGTTTCATATCGGCGGGGCTCGCACCGCCCTGTATGACTACCTGCTCGCCCGACAGACCGGCGGCCAGTTCATCCTCCGTATCGAGGACACCGACCAGAAGCGGTTTGACCCTCGGGCCGAGCAGGAAATCATCGACAGCCTACATTGGCTGGGGATCCGTTGGGACGAAGGCCCGGACGTCGGCGGGGCTTCCGGCCCCTATCGGCAATCCGAGCGCAAGGCCATCTACGCCCGCTACGCCGAAGAGCTGATCGATCGCGACCAAGCCTACTCGTGCTTCTGTTCGCCCGAGCGGCTGGCACAGATGCGCCAGGATCAGCAGAAGCGACGCCAGCCGCCGCGCTACGACGGCCTGTGCCGCCGCCTTCCGGCCGCGGACGCCAGGTCCCGACGCACGGCCGGCGAGTCGAACGTGATTCGGTTCAAGACGCCGCGCGATGGCCAGACAACTGCCTTGGACCTGATTCGAGGGCCGATCACCGTCCAGAACGCGGACATGGACGACTATATCTTAATGAAGTCGAACGGTTTGCCGGTGTATCACCTGGCGGCGATGGTCGACGACCACGAGATGCGCATCACCCACGTCCTGCGCAGCTCGGAGTGGCTGCCCACCTTTCCGCTGCACGTCCTGATCTACGAGGCCTTCGGCTGGGAGCAGCCTGTCTGGGTCCACCTATCCGTCTTCCTCAACCCGTCTGGCAAGGGCAAGATGAGCAAGCGGCACGCCGTCGATCCCAAGGGCGGCGCCATCTCCATCTATCCATTAGACATGAGAGACTTGGGCTACCTGCCCGAGGCGGTCGTTAACTGGCTCGCTCTCATGGGCTGGTCCTATGACGACCACACCGAACTTTTCACGCTTGATGAGCTCGTCCGGAGGTTCTCGCTTACTAAGCTGACGCCCAGTCCGGCGGCCGTCAACTTCAGCAAGCTCGATCACTTCAACGGCGTTTACATCCGCGCTCTCAGCCCCGACGATCTCGCCGGGCGGCTGCAACCCTTCTTCGAGGCGGCCGGCCTATCTCCCGATGGTGCCAAGCTGCGAAGGATCGCACCCTTGATCCAGGAACGCATCCACACGCTGGACGAGGCGGTCGAGATCGCCGGTTTCTTCTTTCGGGACAGCGTCGACCCCGAGCCGCCTGCTCTCGTCGGCAAGGACATGACGCGCCAGGCCTCCGCTGAAGCCGCCCGACGGGCGCTCGGCGTGTTGCAGAAGGCGTCTTCCTTCGCCGACGAGCGGGTCGAAGCTGAATTGCGACAAGTGGCGGAACAGCTCGGCCTGACCCCCGGGCAGCTCTTTGGGATCCTGCGAATCGCCGTCACCGGCCAGCCCGTCAGCCCGCCCCTGCTCCCGAGCATGGACGTCATCGGCAAGGAGAGTGTCTTGGCACGCGTGGTGCACGCGGCCGAGGCATTGGGCTCGAGCTCGTAGTGCTGGACTGCGATTCGGGCGCGTGGTAGAATGCCGTCGAACCACTGGGGGTTCGTCTAGTGGTAGGACAGCGGACTCTGAATCCGTATGCCGAGGTTCGAATCCTCGACCCCCAGCCTGAGGCTGCGGCTTACGCCGCAGCCTTCGACGTCTGACTCACCGCCTGCGCGCTTCCTTTCAAATTGAGCAGAGAAGATTCCTGCGGATGGGCAGCACGATGGTTTCTCTGTCTCGTGCGTTGGCGCAATCCCCGTATCACGCCTTTGCCAGCCGCGCCGCGGGCTCACTTGGCCGCCGGACGAGTTCGCCGCCCGGCGAAGCAATGGAGGCCGGCTGGTATAATGCCCGGATGGCCTTGGATGAATGGCGACACGCCCTCGAGCGGACGCGCAAGTCGACATTCGGCCGCCTCGCCAGCCTCTTCGGCGCCACGCAATTGGACAACGCGTTCTGGGAAGCTCTGGAGGCAGGGCTGACGCAGGCCGATGTGGGTCCAGGGCTGTCGGCCGGGATCGTCCAGGAGCTTCGCGCCCAGGCCTCGAACGAGGGTATGACTACGACGGCTGAGGCCAGGCAAGCGCTGCACGAGGCACTCGTCCGCCGCCTCGCGGTCCCTGTCTCGCCTGGACTTGCCGGACGCCCGCAGGTGACCGTCCTGGTCGGCGTCAATGGATCCGGCAAGACAACGACGGCCGCGCGTTTGGCGGCG
>JBGOYQ010000194.1:0-3660 GCA_041479735.1 Anaerolineae bacterium
TATTTCCACGAAGGCCTCAATCTGGCGGCGATCTGGCGGCTGCCCGTGGTCTTCGTGTGCGTCAACAATCTGTACGCGGTGTCGACCCCGTATCAGCGGACGACCTCCGTCGAGACCATCGCCGAGCGGGCATCGGCCTACTCGATCGAGGGGATGCGCATCGACGGCAACGATGTCCTGGCGGTCTACACCGCCGCTTTCGAGGCGATCGACCGAGCCCGATCCAATGCGGGCCCAACCTTGCTCGAATGTCTGACCTACCGACATCGAGGCCATTCACGGTTTGACCCGGCTCGCTACCGGCCGGAAGGCGAGCTCGCCGCCTGGATGGCGGCGGACCCACTGCCGCGGTTCGAGCGCAAACTGAAGGAGCTTGGAGTGGGGAACGATCAGATGATCGCCGAGATCCGCGTCGAGGTCGGGGCCGAGATCGCTGACGCGGTGGAGTTCGCGCGCCGGAGTCCGGACCCAACACCGGACGCCGCCTTGTCGATCGTCCTGTCAAGCTCTCTGACTCAAGGTGGCGCATGAGCCGGCGCTTCCATCGAGCTCACGCGTCCGTCACAGGATCGGACACGGGTTGATGGAAGGACCGCAGCGACTCATATCCTACGCCGAAGCTCTGCGCGAGGGGATCGCACTCGAAATGCGACGCGACTCGCGCGTCATGCTCCTGGGCGAAGACGTAGGGATCTTCGGGGGCCCGTTCGGGGTCACAACCGGGCTACTGGCGGAGTTCGGAGACGAACGCGTCCGCGACACGCCCATCTCGGAGGCCGGGTTTTTCGGCCTGGCCGTCGGCGCGGCGATGGCCGGAATGCGCCCGATCGTCGAAGTCCATTACAGCGATTTCTTGACTACGGCCATGGACCCGATCGTCAACAGCGCCGCCAAGATGCGGTTCATGTCAGGGGGTGAGTGGGGCGTCCCTCTGGTCGTCCGGGCGCCGACGGGCTCGAGCAACCGCGGGCCGACCCACGGACAGAGCCTCGAGGCCTGGTTCATGAACGTCCCCGGTCTCAAGGTTGTTTGCCCGGCGACGCCGTTCGACGCCAAAGGGCTCCTGATCCAGGCGATCCGCGACGACGACCCCGTCATCTTCTTCGAACATCGTCGACTGTACGGAAGCCGGTCGCCCGGGGGAACGATGACCAGCGCGTGGGGCCAGACACGCTCGCTCGAGACCCATGTGCCAGAGGAGGCTTACACGATCCCCTTCGGCCAGGCAGTGGTCCGACGCGAAGGCACAGACGTGACCGTGGTGGCGACGCTGGCGATGGTGCACGCCGCCCTGCGCGTGGCAGACGTCCTCGCCGGCGACGGCGTCAGTGTCGAGGTGATCGATCCGCGGACGCTCGTCCCCCTCGACAAGGAGACCATCCTTAACTCGGTCGCCAAGACCCATCGGCTGATCATCGTCACCGAGGGTCCCAAGACCGGGGGTGTGTCCGCCGAGCTTGCAGCCATGGTCGCTGAAGAGGGATTCGACCTGCTGGACGCGCCGGTCTTGCGGGTAACCAGCCTTGATACTCCCGTCCCCCTGGCCGCCATCGCCGAGGAGTATGTGCTACCTGCCGAGGCCGACGTTCGCCTGGCGATCCTGGACGCCCTCGACCTGGCCGACTCGACGGAGGTTACATGAACGCTCCTGTTGGCAATCGACAGGGAATCTGCGCAAGCCGGGATTCCGGTGGCACGGCCCGGCCGGCGGCCGCGGCATCACCGATAACACGATGATCCGGGCGGCGATCCTCGACCTGGACGGGTTGATGGTCTACAGCGAAGACATCGCCTTCGATGCCTGGCAACAGACACTCGCGCCTTACGGCAGCTCGATGAGCGAGGAGACGTATCGTCTGCTCATCGGGACAAGCCAGAGAGCTTCGATCGAACACGTCATCTCACAGATGGGGGTCGAGGCTTCGCCGGAGGAACTGGACAGCAACTACTGGGCTGCATTGATCGACCTGACGGATCGCGGCGTTAGACCCATGCCTGGCGTTCACCGCCTGGTCGCTCATCTGCGCAGCCTAGACCTTCGGCTGGGCGTCGCTTCCAATAGCGTCACCGCCTATGTCCGCAAGGTACTGCACCAGATCGATCTCCTGCTACTGTTCGATTTCATTGCCGGGATCGACCAGGTCGCCGAGGGGAAGCCCGCGCCCGATCTGTATCTACGGGTGGCGCACAAGCTCGCCTGCCCGCCCCGGGATTGCCTTGCGGTGGAGGACTCTCCTTCCGGGGCCCAGGCTGCAGTCAAGGCCGGGATGGTCTGTGTCCTGGTTCCCAATCCCGACTTGACGCTTACGGGCGACTGTGGGGCGCACTATGTCTTCCCCAGCCTGACCGATCTGGATCTGAATCTCGACCGCATCCTGTCAACTGCAACGGCATCCGGAGGCGCTTCCCGATGAGTCAGTGGACGTCTCGTCGCAGAGTCTTGACCGCATTCGCCCACCAAGAACCCGACCGCCTGCCGTTGGATTTTATGGGCACGGCCTCGTGCATGGTCGACGCCGCCTACTACGCGTTGCTCAAGCGTCTGGGCCTGCAAGGCATGGGCCGGGAGTTCCGAAGGAACGAGAACACGCGCTTCTATGATGAGCGCGTGCTCCTGGCGCTGGGCGTCGATTTTCGGCGCGTGTGGCTTCGCCCGAACGCGGATTGGCAGCCCACGGCCGACGCCGAAGGCGGAATCACCGATGAGTGGGGAATGCGCCGCATGCCGGCCGGAGACCTGCTGAGCTATGTGAGCGCGCCGCTCGAGAGCGCCATGGCCAGCGATCTCAAGACCTACCCCTGGCCGAATCCCGGCGCGGCAAGCAGGCTGGATGGCTTGGCCGAGGAGGCCCGCAGGCTGCGGGAGGAATCCGTATTCGCCATCGTCGCCCGCAGCCCATCGTTAGGGATGTTCGAGCTGGCTCAGCGCCTGCGCGGCATGCAGCAGTTTCTGATGGACCTCGTGCTCGACAAGCAGTTCGCCGTCCGCCTGGTCCAAACCTTGAAGGAAGTCCAGATGGGGTTCTATGAGGTTTATCTGGACGCCGTCGGCGCGTACGTCGATGTCGTCGAATGCAGCGACGACTTTGGTTCGCAGAATGCGCCGCTCATCTCCCCATCCGTCTTCCGCGAGGTGTTTGCCCCGGCCCGCAAGGAGTTGAACGACCTGATCAGGCGCAAGGCTCCACAGGCGAAGATCTTCCTGCACTCGGACGGGGCCATCGCCCGATTGATTCCGCAATTCATTGAGATCGGGATCGACATCCTCAACCCGGTCGAACCAGACGTCCCCGGCAACGATCCCAAGGCATTGAAGTTGGCCTACGGGTCGGAGATCATCTTCCACGGGCACCTGGACAACAAACGAGCCTTGGGGGGCTCGCTGGCGGAGGCACGCAATGAGGTGCGCCGGCTATTCGATGGAATGGGGCCCGGCGGAGGATATGTCATGGCGCCGACCAACCACATCCAGGCGGACGTCCCCCCCGAGTCGCTGATCGAAGTGTACCGATTTGCGCAAGACTACGGCCGCTATGCGGGTCACGCTGACTAATTGGTGTCTCCCGCACGGCCCTGGCCTCACAGGCGACGATGACAAACAGGGTCCCTGCCTCTCGGCAGGGACCCGTTACATGTACCTGGTTTGCGTTTCCAGAGCCA
>JBGOYQ010000195.1:0-3642 GCA_041479735.1 Anaerolineae bacterium
CTCGACGCGATACAGCACCTTGCCTGGCTCGTCCAAACGCTGGCGCGGCGTAGCGTACGGCACGTAGTAGCGGGTATGGGAGAGTCGCGTCATGCGCCAGGGAGTATCGGGGGTGGCACCGCTAGGAATGCACACGTTCAGCGCGTCGACGTCTTCCATACCCTCCCAGGCCAGCAGCTGCCGCGCGAACATGGCCGTGAAGTGGGCCGCCGTGCCGAAGTCGATGTCGATGGAATGGCTGAGGAAGTAGCTGCTGGGCGTTTCCTGCGACACAGCCAGCGCACGCACCCCCAGCGCCGCCGCTTCCATCGCTGCCCCGACCGTCCCCGAGATCGAGATCCCGGTCGTCACGTTCTCACCGTAGTTGATGCCGGCCACGACCAAGTCCGGTTTGCGCGGCGTCAGCTCGAACACGCCGTGTTGTACCGCCTGGGCCGGCGTACCCCCGACCGCGTACACCTTCCAGGTCTTCCCGCCGACGGTCACCTGCTCCTCGCGCAGGACGCCGTCAGACGTGATCGGCATGCTGCGGCCGGTGCCGGTGCATTGCTCGCGCGGCGCGGCGACGGTGACATAGC
This sequence comes from Anaerolineae bacterium, assembly GCA_041479735.1. Taxonomy (GTDB): domain Bacteria; phylum Chloroflexota; class Anaerolineae; order Anaerolineales; family E44-bin32; genus JBGOYQ01. Next base: position 579 of record JBGOYQ010000195.1, read on the forward strand.
CGATGGCGGAGAGTGCTTCCGCCGCGGCCCATAGCCCCGGCGAACGAATCCCGTCGTCGTTGGTCAGCAAGATCAGCGGTCGGCTGTCATTAAGCATGCGCGCGTTCTCCCGGCCGAATGATACCATCCGAGATCCTGGGTTCGCGTATCCAGGTTGAAGCCCGACTTGAGTGCGTGCAGCCAGCGGGCGAGGTCGCCCTCAGATCCTCGCCCAGTCGCCCGGGATGCACTTCGGTCAATCGACTCGCCGGGGGAACGGACCGGCCTTATCAAGCACTTGTGCGAGGATGCGCCAGCACGCGCCCCCAACCCCTCAGTTGCAGCAGCCTCCGGTCCTCTCTCAAATCTATGACGACAGCACGCCTCGCCGCGGCCGGTCAGCCCTCGCCATGCGCCTCGGCCGCCATCTGCTCGAAGAACGCGGTCAACGCACGATGCCGGCGCTCCCCCATCCGGCGTGCCGGGTCTGTTTGCAGGCGTTCGCGCACGCGGCGCAGCTTGAACAGGTACTCATGGTAGGCGCTGTGGGCCTCGCCCGGCTCGAGCTCGCCGCTGGCAAGAAATCGCTCCGAGGGTTCGGCATAGATGGGGGTGCCGGCCTGAACGGCGTAGCCGATCGTGCGCGCTACGCCGAAAGCACCCATGACGTCCAGCTTGTCGGCGTCGAACAAGATCTTCGCCTCGAGCGTCTGAGGCAGCTCGCGCCCGCGGAAGCGGTGCGCCCGGATGCAGTCGGCAACCGCCTCAATCCGTTCCGCCGGCCAACCCTCTTGAGCGAGAATCCTGCAGGCGAACTCGGCCGAGTCGTTCTCGTGCTCCGCGCGTCCGCCGGCCTCGCCCGGCGCCGCGCCCGAGGCATCGTGCAGCAGCGCGGCGGCGCGCAGGATGTCCACATCTGCGCCCAATTCGGCGCCCAGCCGCTCGGCCAGCCGCAGCACGCGCACGACGTGATCCCAGCCGTGCACCGGGTCGCTCGGATCGTACCAGGCTCGCGCCTGGTCAATCGTCGGCATGTTCCCCTCCGTTCCCCGCCATGGCCGGCAACTCCTGCCACGTTGCCGGCCACGCCCTGCCCGTCAACTGCTGCACGGCCGTCTGCAGCTCCGCATGGGCGAACAAGGTCTCGGCCGTCGGCCCAAAGGCCCGGACCTCCCCCCTGTCCAACACGAGGGCCCGTTCAGCGTGCGCGGCGGCAAACTCGACGTCATGCGTCGCCAGTAGGACCGCCATGCCCTCCGCCTTCCACGACTCGAGCAGGGCGCCCAGGTGCGCCTGCGCGATCGGATCCATCCCCAACGTCGGCTCGTCCAGGAATAACACCGACGGGTGCGTGACAAGCACCGCAGCCAGCGCCACGCGCTGCCGTTCTCCGGCAGAGAGATCGCGCGGGTAACGACCGGCCACCTCGGTCAGGTCAAGCCGATCGAGCAGCCCATTCGGGTCTACCGGCGGCGTGTCGAGCATGCCATGGTTGCGCAACGTGAATGCCAGCTCCTCGCGCACGCTCTCGGCGAAAAGCGAAGCCGACGGCCATTGTGGCACGAAGGCGATCGATCGGGCAGTCTCGGCCACCGGCCTGTCCGCCAGGCTCTGCCCGTCCAGCCGCACCTCACCCGCCTGGGGTCGGAGCAGCCCCATCAGGCAGCGTAACAGCGTCGTCTTGCCGGATCCGTTCCGCCCCAGGATCGCCACCATCTCCCCCGGGCGGACGTCGATGTCCGCCTGGTTCAGCGCCCGGACTCCGTTGTAGGCATAGGTGAGTCCTTGCGCCGTCAGCCGCGGAGGGCCGCCGGAAGACTCGTGCGGCCCAGACATCGAGGCGGCCGCTGCCAAAATTCTGGTCCGCAGGTCATTGCGCGTGTCAACGCTGAAGGGCGGCCGGCTGCCCATCCGGCGGGCCGCCTCGAATAACGCCGGGCCGTACGGCAGGCGGGGCAGGACGTCCTCCGGGCAGCCCGCGCAGGTTAGCCGACCTTGCTCGCCCAGGTACGCCACGCGGTCGACTTTCGTCGCCAGCCGCGCCAGCCGGTGCTCGCTCACCAAAGCCGTGAGGCCGAACTCGCGGCGAAGATCGACGATCCAGTCGATGGTCGCGTCCGCCGACTGGCCGTCGAGCTGGGAGGTCGGCTCGTCCAGGACAAGGATCGATGGCCGCCTACCCATCGCGGCCGCGATCGCCACGCGCTGCTGCTCGCCTCCCGACAGGCGGTCCAGCGGGCGGTCCATGAGCGCGCCAATCGATAGTCGCTCGACGATCTCATCCACCCGATGAGCGATCTCGTCCCCCGGGTAGCCGGCGGCCTCCAGTCCGAAGGCGATCTCATCGCCGACCGAGCGGGTCACGAAGCGGCTTCCAGGTTCCTGGAAGACGGTGCCCACGACCGCGGCGAGGTCGACCGGCTGGACGTGTCGCGTATCCCGATTGGCCACCACGGCGCGCCCGGCGAAGCGCCCGCCGTAGAAGTGCGGCACCAGGCCGTTGATCGTGCCCAGCAGCGTCGACTTGCCCGCGCCCGACCGCCCAGCCACCAGCCACATCTCGCCTGCCTCGACGACCAGATCGACGTCGGTCAGTGCCGGCGCCCGACTGTCGGGGTAGGAGTAGGTCAGGTGCGACAGCTCGATCATGCCGACGTGAACCAGGCCGGCGCGCTCAGCAAGGCGATCGCCGCCAGCAGAGGCAGGTCGACGGCTGGCCACGACGCCGTCGGATACGGGTAATACGCCAGGCGTTCAGGCGCCAGGGCGACCACGAGTCCGAAGGCCGCCATCACTCCAAGGGACAGCGCCGAGACCAAGCTGTCGCTTGGCCGCCAGGCATCTGGTCGGTAGCGACTCTGTCCGCCGGCCGCGCCCAACCCTATCAATAGCACAAGAACACCGGCCGCAGCCGGCGCGGCTGCGGCCCAGGCTTGTCCGGGGAGCAGTGACCATAAACCGACGCCAGCGGCGAGCAAGAGGATGCCGGCCGGCATGCTGGCGCGCCGCCAGCCGCGCAGGCCGGCCCGCCCCCAGCCGCGCGCAGCCAGACCCTCGCCGACCGCCAGCGCCGACTCGAGGCTCA
>JBGOYQ010000196.1:0-3632 GCA_041479735.1 Anaerolineae bacterium
CGGGCGCTCCTCGACCGGCCTGGTCGCTCGCATGGGCGGCATCTCGGCCGGTTCCATCATCTGCCCCAGGCTGCCATCGGCCAGGACGATGACGATGCAGCGATACTTCTCGGCCAGGTCAAAGGCCTCGACCGTCATGTCGATCAGTTCCTGCACGGTCGCCGGGGCCAGGACGATCGGGCGGTAGTCGCCATGACCTCCACCCTTGACGATCTGGTTGTAGTCTCCCTGGGACGGCGCGATGTTGCCTAGCCCGGGTCCGCCACGCATGATATCCACCAGCACCACGGGCACCTCGGAGCCGGCGATGTAGGACAACCCCTCCATCATCAGGCTGACGCCAGGGCTCGAGGACGACGACATCACACGGGCACCTGCGCAAGCGGCGCCATAGACCATGTTGATGGCCGCCACTTCGCTCTCGGCTTGCACAAAGACCCGCCCCAGCTCGGGCATCCGGCGCGCCATGTGCTCCAGCGCTTCGGTCTGAGGCGTGATGGGGTAACCAAAATACGCCTCACACCCCGCCCGGACCGCGGCTTCGGCGAAGGCGACGTTGCCCTCCAGCAATTCCTTCGGCACCCTGCCCTCCGTTGGCTTAGGCTTCGACGGCGACTTTCCCGGCGGGTGCCCAGCGGTAGACGCTGATGGCAACGTCCGGGCAGATCACGGCGCATATGGCACAGCCGGTGCAGTCGCCTTCAGGGTCGACCAATTCGGCCGGGTGGTATCCCTTCGGCGTCAGCCGATCCATGGCCATGTGAATGACATCCTTGGGGCACACCGTGGTGCACAGCTCACAGCCCTTGCACATCGCATCGTCGATGACGATCCGGCCCTTGGCCATCCTACCCTCCCGGGACTCGGCACCCTACCACGATACCGCCCTGACCGAGACGATTCCAGTGCAGACCGTCATGGGCCGGCCATACAAACTACATGTATCCAAATACTCTTATCTGATGTGCTTGGGTTCAATCCGGTAGTCTAGCACAGGCGCTCGCCGGGACAAGACGCGCTCGCGGTAAATGGCCGTTATAGGGGCAAAATGAGCGTGGATGTGGTGGTCGGGGCCTCGCCCCAAATACCACATCCGCGCTTACCTTACTTGCTCCTTCTGTTCCGGCGCAATTGGCTAGGGGGCTAGGAGCTCCAGGGACAAGTGGGACAGGCGTAAGTTGCCCGCCTGGCTCCGGATGCGAACCCGCCCGCCCTGCATCGGGTCAGGATCGACGTAGTCGATGGCCAGCACCCCGTTCAACCAGGCCCGCACCCGGCCGCCGTTGGCCTCGACCTCGAAGTCGACTTCAGGATCCTGGGCCTCAGGCAGGACTGGAGAGGTGGCGACAACGTGCGGGGTGCCATCGGCGGACCGGGCGAGGCGCAGCCGCCCATCGGAGGCGGCCGATAGAATGTACCCCGTGCCAGAGTCGCGTTCCCGGACGACGACGGAGGGCAGCGTCAGGGGCGAGCCCTCCACCAGGGAGAACGAAAGGCGGATGTCGCCTCCGGGCGCCTCGGCCACCAACGACGATAGCCCCTGGCCGGCTGAGTAGCCGGTTTGATCAACCGACCATTGTCCTTCGTCGACACGCCATGTCGGGCCTGGAGGCGCGTCATCCGCCACCTGTCCAGGCATCCGCGGCACGCCCCCGCCGGTGGCCACTCGAGCTCGTACGTGGGCGAAGGCCGCCGTCATGGTGAATACCGCGAGGGAGAGGACCAGGAGCGCGCCGCCGAGTATCGCCAGGCGGTGTGGCCCATATAGGTTCTTCAAGCGCATCGATGCGGCCTCGGAAGTCTGCTGCCTAGAACCAAGCATAGGCCAACATGGGTGGGTCGACAGCTTACAGACGGCTTCCAGATCGGAGCATCGGCCCAAGCCACCGGCAAGAGAGCCAGCCGCTACGTGTACGCCCGCCGGTACGTTGACATCCCCTAAGGTCCCGCCTTAGACTTGCCTGCGGGCACAGGATCTTGCCGTATGCTCCAGCCCGGTCGGGAGGTCAATGTGGACAGTAAGGATTGGATCGACGCCAGCCGGCCATTCCTAGGGTACGTGGACCAGTGGAGTCGAGGTTTGCCCAGGCTTGCGATCGATCAGGCGTTCGCGAGCCCCGGGCAGGTGGCCATCGTCTCGGTGGACGTGATTAACGGGTTCTGCAACGAAGGCCCATTGGCGTCCCCGCGCGTCAGAGCGCTGATCCCGCACATCGTGGCGCTGTTCGAGCGCGCCTGGGCGCAGGGCATCCGCCAGATCGTGTTGACCCAAGACACCCACGAGCCCGACGCGATTGAGTTCGGCCAGTTCCCTCCCCACTGTGTCCGCGGCACGGCCGAATCCGAAACCGTGTCAGAGTTCAAGGCGCTCCCGTTTTTCGACCGCATGACGGTTTTCCCGAAGAACTCGATCCAGTCTGGCCTGAACACCGGGTTGAACGACTGGGTAGCTGGCCACCCCGCGATCAGCACCTACATTGTCGTCGGCGACTGCACCGACCTGTGCACCCACCAGCTGGCAATGCACCTCCGGCTGGACGCTAACGCTCGGCAGCTTCAGCGCCGCGTGGTCGTGCCCGCTGACTGCGTCGACACCTACGATCTACCGGTCGAGGTCGCCTCGTCGATTGGCGCCGTCCCGCACGACGCTGAGTTGCTGCATCGGCTGTTTCTGTATAGCCTGATGTTGAACGGAGTTGAGGTCGTGGCGGCGCTTGTCTGAAGCTGTCCGGTATCGATCGGCCCACGCGTACAGAGGTTCTTATGTCCGTCTTCGATCGTAAACGACTGCCGGATGACGTATTCAAGTTGGACGTCGAACGGATGCGCCGCGGCTGGTACTCCGACAAGTACTTCGCCAACATCGGCCGGATGCTGGGCACCCTGAGCGCGCAGGGCTACCGATACGCCGGCCTCGATGAGCACACCCCGCCGGGGACCGCCACGGACGACATCGCCGTGGGCGACATCGAGGTCGAGATGCAGTGGTTTACGCGGCGGGCCGGGGCGACCATCGTCGTGGGCGTGGACAAGGCATTGGCGATGCTGCGCGCCTGCACGGGATTCTGGAAGGACAACGACTTCGTCGAGACCTGGCGCTCGTGCCAGGCCTGGGCAATCCACGACGGCGGCATTGTCCAATACAACGGCGACCCGACACACATCCTGCCCGTCCTGCGTGTCCGGGGCCGGTACCGTGATTTCGCCTTGCTGGAAACGCCGACGTTGGGCATCCTGACGCGGGCCTCACGCGTGGCGACCAACGTCTACGAGACCCTGATCGCGGCCAACGGCAAGCCGGTGTTGTTCTTCCCGGCCCGCTTCGACCTGCACGAGGTGCAGGCCGCCGACGGATACGCCTACAACCTCGCCGTCCAGCGGTTCAACCACGACTTCTCCGGGCGCCTCGGGCCGTTCGTGTCGACCGACGCGCAGGGCGACTGGTGGGGCGGCGCCGGCGGCGGGACGATCGCTCACGCGGCCCTGGCCTGTTTCCTGGGGGATACGTCCGAAGCGATGCTCGCCTTCGCCGCCACCCTGCCGATCGAGATCCCCCGGATCGCACTCGTCGATTTCAATAATGACTCGGTCGGCGACAGCCTTAAGACCCTCGAGCGGATGTTCCGCCGCCA
>JBGOYQ010000197.1:0-3631 GCA_041479735.1 Anaerolineae bacterium
CACGCGCCCGGACCCGGAAGAGGTGGGTCGCGAGTAACCAGCCTGCCAGCCACCACAGTCCACCCAGTAGAAGCAGGGGTAGTAAGTCGAGAAGGTCTCCCGTACGGCTCCAATACATTTATGAACCCCTGTCTCATCGACGCAGGCAGTCACCCTCTGGGGATCTGACGTTTCTCCCTTTCCAGGGGAGCCGCTACCCGGGGAAGGCGCAATTGGCTGGCCCGGGGCGAGGGACGAGCAACTCGATTCCGAAGGGCTCGAGCGTCGCCTCGGGTTGGTAGTAGCACAAGACCGGCTTGGAAACCCAGGTCACCCAGGCGTCGTTTTCCTCCCCAAACCCGTGCCCGCTGCCTTGGATCTGGGTCCCGAGTGTTTCGGTGATGATCAGGCTGAAGCGCCCACGGGCCAGGTCCTGGTAGAACCCGCGGAAATACTCGGCGTTGGTTCCGCCTCCAAGGGCCAGATCCATCACGTACTTCTTCTCGTAGTCCGGAACTAGTGGGATGCCGCGCGCCTGGCCGAAGGTCAGGAGCTGTCGCTGGTCCATGAACAAGACCTCGCCTCGCTTGGAGGCGTCGGTAGCAGCGATCTGGATTTGCTTCAAAGCCTGGGCCGTGAGGTCCGCCGATGGAAGTCTGAGCGGGGCGCCGTCCAGACCTGCCGTCAAAGCGGGAACGAGGACGGCCAAGGTGATCAGCCACCGACCGGTGGCGGGGATCGCCCCGCTGGCTAGTGTCCGTCCCGAGGATTCGAGCGACAACGCACCCAGGAAGATAACCCCGATCAGGAACATGTCGAGGTTGTGGAGGTTGCTCCCCCCACCGATCTTGGCGCTGGCCACGATCCCGACAGCCAAGAACGCGGCCAGGATCAACCCCAGGCCTGTCCACTGCAAAATCTCCAACTTCCACCGCCCGGTGAATGCGGCCCAAACGGCGAAGCCGACCGCAGGCCCGGTCGCCACGAGCAGCGCGAGCAATACGCCCGGTCCGAGCGTGGCGTTGGGAAGCAGGCGATACCAGAGCAGAGGCTGCCCGGACGTCGCCGCCCCGATATCGGAAACCCCCAGTCCTTCCCCGGGCAGGACCGTATTCGCCAAGACGTTAGGTAGCACAAAGCCAGCGAGCAGCCCGGTGACGGCCACGGCGCCGAACAGCGCGATGCGCCCCGGCCGCCACCGCCCGGCCGACTTGAGCGGCTGATCGGCCAGGACGACCATGCCGGCCCACATCGCCGGAGCGAACATCCACGTCCAACGCGAGGCGAATGCATAGTAAGAGGCGAGCGCGACCAGCGCGATTGTCGCCCAGACCCGGCGCGTCCGCACGGCGATCCCGACCAGGATCCCGCACAAAACCAGCGGCGTGTAGATCGGCCCCTGCGACAGGAAGAGCATCGACCACAGCCCGAAGCCGACCCACCACGCACCGGGTACCGCCCTGCTCCGATTGCGCAACACCACCCAGCCCAATATGGCGTATGGGACCGTGAACAGGAACGCATCCCATAACCGTTCCTGCCAGATGGTCAGCCCCGAGTAAAGGAAGGGCAGGCCCCACAGAGCCTGGCGGCCCTCGGCGATGTAAGCGAAGATCGTCTTCCCGGCCGGGTACACATAGCGATAGCGGCCGAACATCACCGAGTAATCCCACAGCCGGTTGCCTTCGGACCAGCTCAGGGAGAACGGGTATGCGACGACATTATGCAGGTACTGGGCCAGCAATGTCGCCGCGCCCACGACGAGCGCACCTGCCAGCAGGCCGGTCCACAGTCGTTCCCGGCGAGCGGCCGCCAGCAGTAACGCGACCGCCCCGATGCACACGAGGGTGAGCAGGACGCGCATCCACGGGCCGGCAAAGATGGATCCGAAACGGGTGTAGTAGATCAGCACCGCCGGAGCGAGGGCAAGGAGCCCGGCGGAAACCCGCGCGACCCAAGGGCGGCGTCCCAGGCGCTGGAGGACGGGCGAGGCCCAGCGCCAAACGCCTTCCGGGTCGCGCAACACAAACGCCGTGCCGACGAGAAAAGCCGCCGAGAGCAGGGCGAACGCCCCGAAGGCCAGACCCCACTTGAGGGAAAACTTCGCCAGCCAGTGCCCCGATCCCCAGGCGACCCGCCCGAACTCGTATCCGGACAGGGCGAGAAGACCGACACCCACCGCGCCGAGCGATAATTGAGCGACTGATGGATACCTGCGTTGGACTTGGTTCGTTGTCACCGGTCCCTTACGATCCCGCGCGCCCGACCGCGGGAGCGACTTGCTTGGTCCCCCGGGACGGGCCCTCGTGCGAAGTATACCAAGGCAAATGGTTTCGAGTTCCGCCAAGCATGGTTCCGATTGCCGAGTAGAATAAATCGGCCCGCCCGCCAACCGGACCGGCCGCACTGGCCGCGGTCCATCAGGGGAGGCAGCAGCCCGAATTCGCGACGGATCGGCCTTGAGACCACCCTCAGCCCCCGACCGCCCGTGTTGCGGCTCCTAACAGGCTTGCACAATGAGCGTAGACAAGCAGAAGAGAATCCAGGGCTACCAGCACGTGTACCAAAATGAGTATGGATTCGAGTCGGTGCTGGTTGCGGCGAGACAGAGACTCCTCTTGGGACTCCTGGCCAAGGGTGTCCCTTCCGTTGTGATTGAGGTCGGGTGTGGGATTGACCTTCTCTATCACAAGGTGGCGGCGGCGGGCCTCTCGGTAGATCAGTGGATCATCGTGGAGCCGAGCGAGGAATTCGCCGAAATCGCCAGGTCGGCCGCACGGCATGCGAAGGGCCTCCATATCGTTCCGGGCTTCGTCGAGGATGTCGTGGCAGAGGTGATGGCTCTCTGTTCGGCACCTCCTAATATGGTCATCTGTTCCGGCGTGCTTCACGAGGTCCCGGATGTCGGCAAGGTGTTGGACGCCATCCATCGCATCCTCCAGGGCGGTGGCTTGCTGCATGCCAACGTGCCGAACTCGCTCTCCATGCACAGGCGGCTGGCCCGCGTCATGGGCCTGATTGGCGACGAGAAGGAATTGACCGAACGGAACAAGTCCCTGACTCAATTCAGGGTCTTCGACCGCGAGTCTTTGAAGGAAGCAGTGGAGACGGCCGGGTTCGCGATCGAGGACCAGGGCGGGTATTTCGTCAAACCATTCACGCATGCCCAGATGCAGATGATCCGCCCGATGCTGACGGCCGATGTCCTGGATGGTCTATGGGGTCTCGGTCAGGAGCTGCCTGAGCTCGCCAGCGAGATCTACGTAAATGCGCGGGTGTCGAGATGAGAATCCGTGCTTACACCGGCGCCGACGCGGACCTCTGGGATAAGATAGTCGCCGGCTCCCCGATGGGCACATTTCTGCACACGCGCCGTTTCCTCTCCTACCACGGTGACCGATTCAGCGACGCCTCGCTGGTCCTGATCGATGAACGCGGCTACCCTGTGGGAGTGTTTCCCGCAGTTGTGGATCCTGCAAACGCCAGGGGGGTGATCAGCCACGCCGGCTCGACGTTCGGCGGACTCGTGCACGGTGAGGAGGTCTCCGCCGGCGAAACCAGCGAGATGCTCCAGCGTGTGATCGAGCACTACCGGGAGCTTGGGATGACAGAGCTCCTGTACAGATGCATCCCTTTCCACCTCACTGCCAAG
>JBGOYQ010000198.1:0-3627 GCA_041479735.1 Anaerolineae bacterium
CGTTCCCCACCCCGTAGACGACCTCGAAGAACCCCAGCAGGATCAAGACCAGGGCCAGGTAACCGCCCACCGGGTGCAGGAGCACATCGTCGATCCTGTCGCGCCAGGAGGTACGCCGCAGCCCTTGCGTGCACACGGCATGCTCTAGATTGCCGGCCAGCCCATGCCGCTCCGCGCTCAGGACCCAGCGGGTGGGCTTGCCGCGGCTGGCTTCGACATCCGACCGGACGGCATCAACGGCCGGCCCCACGGACGGGGCGATGCCGGGGATGCCGTCCAGGATGGCCGTATCGCCCTCGAGCAGCTTGATGGCTACCGCCTCTGGGCCGAGGGGCAGAGGCACACCATCCAGCTGCTGCAAGATCCGGCTGGTGGCCGCCTCGATGTCCTGGCTGTATCGGGGACGCGTGGGAACCCGTCCCCGAGTCGCGGCTTCGAGGGCGCCGGTGAACACGTTGCGCACCCCGCGACCTTTCGAGGCCACGAGCGGGTACACCGGCGCACCCAGTGCCTCCGCCAAAGCAGGCCCATCGATCTTCAGCCCGAGCCGCGCCGCCTCATCCAGGACGTTGATGGCCACTACGATGGGGCGCTGGAGCTCGAGGAGTTCCATCGTCATCCCCAGGCCTTGCTCGAGGTGGGTAGCATCGATCACGTTGATGATCGCATCGACATCGTGGGAAGCTAGGTAGCGCAGGACCACACGCTCAGCCGGGTTGCTGCCGCTGAGCGTGTAGGTGCCTGGTAGGTCCACGATCTCGACGACCTGCCCGAGCACGCGAACCTTGCTTTCCATGAAGGTGACCGTTGTCCCGGGGAAGTTGCCCGTTTCGGCGCGGTAGCCGGCAACTTGATTGAACAGCGTGCTCTTGCCGCAGTTCGGTTGGCCTACCAGGGCGAACCTCATCCATGCCCTCCGCGGATGCGTTCGTCTGCCTGTGGGCCGGGATCAACGGCCTCTCCTTCATTTGTTGAGGCGGTGGGGCCCGGGGAGGATGCTTCCACGAGCACATGTCGGGCCACGCTGCGGCCGATGGCAATAGACCGCCCGGCGGCCTCAACCAGGAGCGCGCCCCCGAGCGGGCCGCGCCGGACGACGCGAGCGGAATCACCTGGAGCCAACCCCAATGGGTACAGCTTCCCGGACAATTCCTGGCCGCCCTGATATCCGAGGATGACGAGCCACTGGCCAACCAAGGCGTCTGCGAGCGTCACGATCGATCCTTCTGCATAGCCGGCGGATGCGAAAACCTCGCCAGGGTCGTACTCCGAACGAACCCAGCCGCACACTTCGATTGTAACCCGGATGACTCCTGATTCACTGGCTCTTGCTATTGGAAGATATACCCGTGATTTGATCGCCGGATGCCTGATAGATAGGCCGGGGGTTGCATAACCTGCGCAGTCATTTGACAATTGGGCCGGTCCTTGCCGCCGGGACCTCTTGGCTCGGCAGTCGACTGGCCTCGGATCAACCGGCCGCAGTGCAAGCCCCGGGCAGGGACAACCGGAGGGGAACAGTCGATGGGCAGGCGGGTGTTCGAACCGGTCTGGTACTTACCCAGCGAGAATCGATGGCGGGCCTGGAACCCGCTGGCCTTCAAGGACGTGGGCAAGCTGATCGTTTCCGACCACGCCATCGAGTTTCAGGGCCGAGGGCAGAAGGTTGCGGTCAGCCAGATCAGAAGCGTCTCGATCGGCAAGCAGGGCAGGGACTTTGTCAATGACTGGGTCAAGGTCGAATACGGGCCGGGCCCCACGCCTGCCACCGCCTTCTTCGCCGATGGCTCGGTTGGAGCGGCGTGCTCTGAGGAACCAAGAAGATCCTCGCCGCGGTTCTGGGGACGCTGGGCTGAGCCGCATGTGTCTCGATCGCGCGGCGGCTACCTCGAATTCAGGCCCGGGGGCGTCGACTGGCCCAGGTAGTCCAACGGCCCAGGGGCGCAGCGAATGAAAGCAACGAGCACAGGTGGGCAGCGCAGTCAGGAGGCATCGTGACATCGGCACATCTCGTCGGCATTCAGAAGCCCGGGCTTCCCCGACATCTGCCACAGCAGGAGCTCGCCCACGTGCACGACGGGCTCGAGATTACTTCTGCCTCCATCCGTGGGGCGGATCTGTCCGGGCAGCAGGCCTTCAGGATCGCCTTGGAACAGGTGTCCTTGCGGCATGTGGGTCTCCATCGGTCACGGATAGCCGGGATCCGCATGTTGGACGTGCGCCTGGAAACGTGCGACCTATCCGGCGCTGCGTGGGACGACGCACGACTCCGGAGAGTCGAACTGGTGGGCTGCCGGCTCGTTGGGATGCAAATGCCCGGGGCGGAGTTGTCCGACGTCGTCATCACGGACAGCAACCTGACCGAGGCGTACCTGGCTACAGGGAGATTCAGGCATGTGGTTTTCGAGAACTGCGACTTGACCCACGTCACGTTTGAAGAATCCGACCTGGCAGGGGTATGCTTCCGCAGGTGCAATCTCACCGGCGCTGATCTGCGCGGGGCTAGCCTGCAGGGCACCGACCTTCGAAGTTCCGATTTGAGCGGGGTCCAGCTCGAGGGGAGGGAGTTGAAGGGTGCGATCATCGAGTCTGGCCAGGCTGCACAGGTGGTCTCTTTGCTGGGGGTGCGCGTGATGGGTGAAGAGGAGTCGTCAACGGGGAGGGATCTTGTCTCCCCGGGCGGCGCGTGAGCCGGCGCGCGTATTGGACTGGCCGGGGACTTGCCGCCGGTAACCTGGAAGCCGCACGTCGATCTCGCAAGGGTTGTGGAGGCTATGGAGACACCACTGCTGGCTAAACGAGTTCCCGGGGAACCACGTTTGGGAGAGAAAGCATCCTATCGCCGGACACTGACGGAGGCCGATGTTGCCCTCTTTATCGGCGTGACATGGGATGTCAACCCTCTCCACACGGATGACACCTACGCGGCTGGGATGCATTTCAAACGACGGATTGTGCCCGGACTGCTGACCGCCAGCCTGCTCACTCACCTGGGCGGCCTCTGGGCGTTCATGGCCACGGACATGCATTTTCAGTTCCTCGGCCCCGTCTTCATCGGCGACACGCTGACGGCGCAGGCAGAGGTCGTCGAGTTCGATTCGGCCAGGCGCATGGTCGTCCTGCGCTGTTCGTGCATGAACCAGGACGGGCAAGAGGTCCTGCGGGGTGAGGTGACCGGATTCCCTGGGCGGTTCGAAAGCTGACCGGCGGTGAGCGCCGGCGACCGTCGTGCCAACGCTCGGAGGCGGTGCGTGGCATGGCGCGACGGGATCGCGGACGAGGCCTAGGCCGGATGGGTGCTTGACTCGGTAGACGCAAGTGTCGGCCGAGCCGGCATTTTGGATGGCTACGTGAGTTCCGCCCGGCTCCGGATCGGTGGTGCCTTGCGGCCGGGACGAGAGGGTCGATATGGACGTGAAGGTCATCCGACGATTTCATCGAGTCGCGGCGTTGGTGTTCTCGTTGGCGCTCGTCTTCGCCATCTTCTTCCAGCTAAGCAAAGGCGGGCCGTTTCGCGAAGTCAATCCTTTTCTGGAAGATCCCTACGACGCGGTCGGATCCTTTGCCGTTCAGATCGCGTTGCTCGTGGGCTTACTGACCTACGCCCGGGCCCTACGGCTACGAAGC
>JBGOYQ010000199.1:0-3617 GCA_041479735.1 Anaerolineae bacterium
AACCGGGCGATCCAATCCGGCAGCGCCGATTTGGGGATGACTTTGAAGCTCATCGTGGATTGGCTCCATTCTCTGCGAGGCTAAAGCTGGCGCCACCGCATGCGGCGGGACACCAATCCAGTCTACTGCCAGGATGAGGATTGCATACCTAACACCCATCTTTCCTTCCTGGGAGGATTGTCACCATCGACAACCTCGGTCGGCATAGGCCGAACTGGGACCGAGTCCCGGGCGTCGGAGGGGTCGTCCTCGTCAGTGCGCAGACGATCGGCTGCGCCTCATCGGGCCCTGGCACGAGGGCGGAAGCCAGAATATCCAAATCATCATCCAAATAGACGACGATCTACCCGAGGCGGTCCAAGTGAGCCGCGACATTTGTCAGTCTCGGACGGTAATGCCTGTACGAGGGGCCGGGTGCCATCGAGACAGAGACGGGCAGGTCAATTGGCGGGCGGGAGGCCCGAGGTGATGCCAGGCGAAGGCATTCCCCTGCGGATCAAGTTTCTATACTGGGTTCTCCTGGGCGCCCTTTCGGTGTTCTTCGCCGAGGTCGTCAGCGGGTCCTCGTCATACGCGTTCTTCACGGCGTGGGGGCTGATGGCAGTTCTGCCGCTCTACGGTTTGCACATTCTCTTCTTGGCTTGGCTTGTTTTCCGTCCAGGTCGCAGCGTGACGTTGCCGGCTTTGTTCCTGGCTGGCGCAATGTTCGGACTGTATGAGGCCTACATCACCAAGGTCTTGTGGGACCCGACATGGGGCAGCCATGGCATGAGTCTGGGCGGCTTGTACGTGATGCAAACCGCCGTGTTGGTGCTGTACTGGCATCCTTTGATGGCTTTCATCGTGCCGGTCGTGGTCGGCGAGACGCTGTTCACGTCTTCTCGTGAGAGCCTGCAGTCGCTCCCGCGGTGGCTGCGAGGCAGTCACCGCGATTCGGGCGGCAGCGCTTGGCTCGCGGGGGCGCTGGGCGTGTTCTGCGGGATCTCGAAGGCGCTCAACGCCCAGTCGCCGCTGGAAGGCCTGGCCTCAGCCGCGTCCGCGCTCGGGGTTCTTCTCCTACTGGCGATCCTGTGGAGGCGGACCGGATGGAGCGGGGCCCGATTCCGAGACCTGTTGCCGTCGCGGGGCGAGGCCGTCGGCGTGGGCGTGCTATTGGGACTCCTCTACCTGGTCATGGGCGCGGGCATCCGGCCGGAAGCCTTGCCGCGTGCGCTGGTCCCCCACCTTTCGGTGTGGATTCTGTATTCGATCCTGATCGCCCTGCTCATACGGGTGACACGGCGTTCCATTGGTGAATCGCGTGAGGTGGAGTCCGGGTCTTCGACCTCGCCTCGACCCTGGCCGATCGTGATCTTCCTGGTGGCCTTCGGACTGTCGCTGGTCATAGCAGCGAGTGTGAAGCTCGTGACAACCATCGCCGTGTTGTTAACCTGGGCGGTAGGTTGCGCGCTGGGCGCGTCCTTACTCGGGCGAGCCTTGGTGCTCGCGCTCCGCCGGCCCAGTCCTGCCTGAGCCAGGCGAGGCCGCCTATCGTACATGTAACGCCAGACGGCCACGCTACCAGGCGTAGGCTTCGGGCGCCTCGCCTCCGGGGCCGGGCCAGATCGTGTCGAGCCTCGCCAGCTCGGCCTTCCCCAGCCGAATGCGCAACGCGCGCAGGCTCCCCTCGAGTTGCTCGAGCGTGCGCGGACCGATAATGGGCGCGGTCACGGCAGGGTTGTGCAGCAGCCAGGCAAGAGCGACATCGGCCGGCTCCTCCCCAAGCTTCCGACAGAACGACTCGTAAGCGGTGACCTTGGGCCGCGCCTCCTTCAGGTGCTTCTGGACATCGGTCCGGGCACGGCGACCTCCCTTGATCGTTCTTCCGAATCCACCCAGGAGGCCTCCGGCGAGCGGGCTCCATGGGATCAGGCCCAGCCCGTACGAACGGCATGCCGGGATGACCTCGAGCTCGATCGTGCGCGCATCGAGGTTGTACAGGCTCTGCTCGCTGACCAGTCCGAGGAAGTGTCTGGATTCGGCGGCTGCCTGCGCTTGGGCGATGTGCCAGCCGGCGAAGTTGCTACTGCCGATGTAGACAACCTTGCCTTGATCGACCAGCAGCTGCATGACCTGCCAGATCTCATCCCAGGGTGTCGAGCGATCGACGTGGTGCATCTGGTAGAGATCGATGTGGTCGGTCTGCAGCCGACGCAGGCTGTCCTCGCACGCCTGACGAATATGCAGGGCCGACAGGCCCTTTTCCGTCGGGCGAGTGCCCATCCGCCCGTGAACTTTCGTTGCCAGCACCACCGCCTCCCGCCGGCCGCCTCCCTGGGCGAACCAGCGTCCGATGATCTGCTCGGTGATCCCTTTCCCCAGTTTCCAACCGTAGACGTTGGCGGTGTCGAAGAAATTGATGCCCAATTCCAGCGCCCGGTCCATGATGGCGTAGCTGTCGGCCTCGCTTGTCTCCGGGCCGAAGTTCATCGTTCCCAGGCATAAGCGGCTGACCGACAGGCCGGTGCGGCCCAGCTTGGTGACTTGCATGATTGCCTCCGTGTTGGTGCGGGCTCCCCACCTAGTCTAGCATGCGCGGCAAGCCACGACGGCGCCTGCCGCAGCGAACGACTCCAGGATGCGCATGTATCGACCGGGGATCTGAACCGTGTGGAGCCACTGCCCGGTCTCGGGGGTCATTCCGACGGGCCGATGCTGATGGGTCGTGCCGGCAGCGAACGGCCGCGAGGTTCCACGACGCGCCGCCAGAGCAGAAGCAGTCCGCTAGAGCCCAGAATAAGCGAGATCACAAACATAGGTTGGTAGCCAAGCCATTGAATCAACGCGCCGGCAGTCAGCGGCGCGAAGAAGACGGCCGGGCCGGTTAACGTTCGCAGCAGACCGACATACGTCGGGCGCTCGTTCTCGGGGCCAAACTCCATGGCAATGGAAAGGTCGGACACCAATGTGCCGGAGACGCCGAATCCCATCAACACAAAGACGAAGTAGAAGGCCATATATCCGGAGGCGACCAAAGCGATGACAAGAGCAAGCAACCAGATCGTTCCGGCCATCTCCAAGACACGCTTATGTCCCAGGTGGTCGCCCAGCGGACCCCAGACGGCAAATCCTACGACGCTGCTGGCGAGGAGGATAGCAGTAAAGATCCCGGCGGAGGCGTCGTTGAGCCCGAAGCGTTGGACTGCATACACCGCCATGAATCCATATGCCATCCCGCCGAAGTACGCCAGATAGCGGCTGAGAAGGTAAGTCCTGAGATTGCGATCGTCGCGCAAGATGCTCGTGAGCCGGCCCAGATACTCGGAGAGAGTGTGATGAGGGGTCGAATTCGGCGGCGATGAGGGTTCGATCGTCCAGAGGAAGAAGACGTAGGACAGGATTACCCCGAGAGAGCCCAGAGCAAAGCACGCCGCGAAGTTGCGCGGGTAGGGAAGACGCGCCAGGATGATGGCCGCCAGCGACGCACCGCCGATGCCGAGCAGCTGCCCGCCCAGACGTGAGATACCGAAGAAGCGGCCGCGATGGGAGACCGGAATTACTGTGGCGATCAGCTCTTGCCAGGGCGCGGCCGACAGGCCGCTGGCGAAGGATTTCCACACCATCAGGACCAGGAAGAT
>JBGOYQ010000200.1:0-3616 GCA_041479735.1 Anaerolineae bacterium
AAGATGTATCCCCCCCAGTTGTAGGAGTTGAACAAAGGGCCGGGAGGGGATGCTCTTTGTATGTAGGCGATGGCGTCAATGGGCTCCTGGCCCCGGGTGGCGGCGGAGATCTGAGCCGCTGAAAGGGGAAGAGATATCTTCACCGCCGCCGCCACGACCAGCAAGCCCAGGATCAATGCGTTCACCGCCGCAGAGGCGCGCTCGGGAATTTGACGCCCTTGGCGTTGCCCCAGATGCAACACACTGACGATTGAGTCGGAGTGCCTGGCAAGCGCCGGCAGGACGACCAGGGCGAACAAGGCGATGTTCCTGCCGGCCAGCATGCCTAGATACGCGAAGACACACACCAGGAGGACCTCGGTTGGGTGTCGCCGCAAGCGGCTGCCTGCCAGGACGACCAAGGTCACGAGCAGCAGCCACAAGAATGGTAGCGTCTCCAGGTGATGGAAGTTCGGCGACTGCCACTCCTGAATGTACTCCTGCAGCACGCCGATGGACACGGTCTTAAGCGGATAGGCGAGCATCCGATAGCCCGCTGGATTCGCGCCGGCAGCCAGGAGACTTGCGCCGCCTGCCAGCAGCAGGTCACGGACTGCTGGCCACCTTGCCCCCCAGGACTCGCGCCAAGGGTCCTGGCCCAGCGCGGTGGCCAGGACCGCGTCCAGGCATTCCCCGCCGAGGTAGACCGCCAGCAGCAGGAATCCGATCGCGAACCCGCCATGCAGGTTGACCCACAAAGCCATCAGGATCGGAGGGGCGACCAGCCAACGTCGGGAACCGGCGCGGATTCGCTCCATGATCCAGAGGAACGCCCCGGCAAGGGCAAAGGACAAGATCTGAGGGCGCGCCGACCAGTACACGCCCGAGGCCGAGGCCGCCAACAAGAACAAGAAAGCCTTGAGGAGCGCCGGGCCCGGGGAAGCCCGCCACACGAACGCGAAGGCCAGGGTGACCATCAACGCGGTCAGCACGATCAGGCCACGAATCCCGAAGGCGGCGTAGGTCGAGTACAGTCCGACCTGCGCCAACCAGCCCGGGTAGATCCACGGCTGTCCCTGGCGCGTCAACGAGAAAGGATCTGTGGTCAGGATCTGTCGATGTTCGACGATCCATTGGCCGGCGCGCAGGTGCCACCACGTGTCAGAGTCGATCGAAACGCGCACAGCCATCGTGAAGATGGCCAGGAACGTCAACGTCGTCACCAGGCGACGAAAGCTCATGCGCCTCCCAACAGGTCCCCAGGCGCGACGGGCGAAGATAGTGCGTAGAAGACCTGGTAGTCTCCGATGCGCTCCTCCTGCCAGGCGATGCCCCGGGACTTGAGGCCGGCCCGCAGGCGCTCGTCCAGTGCGGGCAGCCGAGTGGTGATGAAGGCCACCCGGGAGCTGGCCGCGACCCGGTCGTCATAGGCAGGGTAGCGATCGTCCCGCGGCGTGTAGCGCATGTCCGGATGGTAAGGCAAGCGCGGCACGAAGATCAGCTGCTCTTGCGAGAGAAACGCCAAGGGATACGCCACCCAATAGTTCGTGTAACCTCGCGTTTCACCGTGCACGAGCAGGAACTCGATCAGCTCGCGATCGTGGGAGTGGTCGATCTGCGTGCTGGCGTCGAACTGGGTCGTCATTCCTGGCGGCATCTGGCGCGCAGCCTGGATGTTCCCCCACAGCTGGAACACCAGCGGGACAGCCACGAGCGCCGCCCATGCCATCGATCGGATCCTCGGCCTCAAGTCAGTAAGCATGGCCCCTGCGAACACGGCCATCGGCGCGGCGAGCGGGAGGAAATACCTGCCCGAAGGATCGGCACCGAAGGGGGTCGCGACGAAGCCGATGAGCGTTGCCAAGCCCACGCCCTTCAAGAGCCACAAAGCTCGGTCCGCATCTCGATCGCTCTTCCGCCGGCGGACGACCCACACGATCACCCCGCCCCAGAAGGCCAACGCCAGTGGCGCCAGCGGCCCGCCGAGCCAGACCAGGCCCCACGGCGGCCGAATCCCGACGATCACGGTTGTGCCGAATAGGAGCAGGTTCAAGAAGTGTGCCGACAGTGAGGCCAGCCAGGACGGGCCTGAGGCGCCAGCAATGGCAGAACCTGCCATCTCGGCAGTCAGTGTCTCCAAACCGTGCTGAGCCGCGTAGGCCAGCCAAGGCAGCGCCCCAAGGATGATCCCTAGCAAGGCCCACCCGACCCGGATAAGCGCGTATCGCCGGGGCCAGCCAAGCGCGATCGCGGTCAGCAAGGCCGCAGCCGGAAGGCTGTAGACAAGCGTCAGGCCGAATGCCCAGAAGCCGAGGCCTGCGACGACCCCCCAGAGCAGAAAGCGCCACCAGGGCGATGAGACCTTGCCCGCGTCCAGCGCCAACAGCAAGATCAGGTTTCCCAGCAGCAGCGCCTCGCCGTATCCGCCAAGCGAGACCGTCGTGTACAGTGTGACGTTCACCGGCGCCAGTGCGACCAACATGCCGGCAACGACCGGTGCGAGGCCACCGGGTCGAACACGCTGGGCCAGCATCATCGTCGTTACGATCGTCCCGCTTGCCATTAAGATCTGTATGGCGCGTATGACGATGACTTGCTCGCCTAACAATCGGAAGCCCAGCGCCACAAGCATCGCGTCCAGGCTGCCCATATACGCCTGGCCATAGAAGAAGGTGGGCCATTGCCCGCCCAGGATGTGCCGCGCCATTAAACCAACGATGGCCTCGTCGCTGTTGAAGGGGATTACCCCGGCCGACGCCAGCCCCCCGCGGAGCGCTGCGCCGGCCAAGACGACCAGCGACGCCCACACGACGAGCCGCTTGCGCAACGCGGGCGGCTTTTCCTGGCCCCGACCCTCCCCTATAATCTCGACGTGAGCGTTCGTCGGGCCATCCTCCGAGCCGAAGTCCTGATCGGTGCCGCGGCTTTCCTCGCGCGTATCGTCCCGGGGCCGCGCACGATCGACGACGCCTTCATCACCTTCCGCTATGCCCGAAACATCCTGGCCGGATTTGGGCCGGTGTACAACCCCGGGGAAGCCGTCCTGGGTACGACGACCCCACTCTACATGGCGTTGATGGCCGCCCTCGGCCTAGTCAGCGGCGGGAGCCATGCTCCGTTCCCGATCCTGGCCTGGCTGGTCAACGCCGTGGCGGACGCGATCACTTGCTGGGTCCTGATTCGCCTCGCTCAGGCGTTTGGCCAGCGGAATGCCGGCCTGGCCGCGGCGGCCGTCTGGGCGGTCGCCCCCTGGTCGGTGACGTTCGCCATCGGAGGCATGGAAACGTCCGTGTTCGTCCTCTTGGCAAGCGCCACATTCTACTTCCATTCGACCGATCGACCAATTCCCGCGGCGCTATCGGGCGCCTTAGCCTTGCTGACGCGTCCCGACGCGCTCCTCTTCCTAATCCCATTGGCAGTCGATCGTATGCGCAGGAGCCTAGTTGGCTCACGGATCAACCCCCAGCCGTTGCGGATCAGCGCGATGGAAGCGGCGGCGTTCCTCGCCCCCGTCCTGGCATGGGTCATCTTCAGCACGGCGGTCTTCGGAAGCCCGTTGCCCCATTCGATCACAGCCAAGGTGGCGGCTTACCACTTGCCGCGTGAGGCCGCACTCGTGCGGCTTCTGCAGCACTAC
>JBGOYQ010000201.1:0-3606 GCA_041479735.1 Anaerolineae bacterium
GCTCACCAAAGCCGGCATCCCGGCCGTACTCGTCGATCGACAGTGGAAGGGCGGGTACACCAGCTACGTCGGCCCCGAGAACTTCAAGATCGGCCAGCAGAACGGGCAATACATCGTCGATCGGCTGGGCGGCAAGGGCACGATGGTCGTGCTCAAGGGCGGCCCGGCGGATAACTCGATCGGCCTGAACCGCACCAACGGCATGCTGGACATCGTCAAGAACGTGCCCGGCATCACCGTCATCAACGCTCCGGACTTCGGCGGTTGGAGCGAGGACGGCGGCCTGAAGCAGATGGAGAACCTGCTGGCGGCCAACAAGAAGATCGACGCCGTCTTCTGCGAGAACGACTCGATGTGCCTGGGCGCGCAGCGTGCCATTTCGGACGCCGGCCGGACTACCGAGATGTTCTTGTGCGGTGTTGATGGCCAGAAGGAAGCTCTGGTCCAGATCAAGAACGGCTCCAACTACGCCTGCACCGGCCTGAACAACTCGGATCAGATCGGGCGCGCCGGCTTCAACCGCGTGATGGCGATCCTGGCAGGGGCGACGCCTCCGAAGGATACGTATCTACCGTCGCCGCTGATCACCTCGGACAACGTCATCAAGTACTACGACCCGAACAGCCTCTTCTAGCCTCGATCGTGGCTGAACCGGTCGCATCGGGACGCTCGAAGCACTGAGTGGTGGGCCTCCTGGCGGAGGCCGCGTAAGCGAGCTCTCCTTCGGGAGGCCCACCGATCGAGTCGGGTTCGCAATCATCGCGTGTTGTCATCCAGGAAGCGTCCGATCATGAGTCGCGCCGAAGACAGACTCGCTGAGCTAGGCTATAGCTTGCCGGAACCGCCAACCCCCGTGGGCGCGTACACCACCGCCGTCGAGTCCGGTGGCCTCCTGTTCCTGTCCGGAACCACCTGCTATGCCGAGGGCGGGCTGCTATACCGCGGCCGCTTGGGTGCCGAGCTAAACGTGGAGCAGGGCTATGAGGCCGCCCGGCAGACCGCGCTCAATCTCCTGTCGGTCCTCAAGGCTCACGTCGGCGATCTCGATCGGGTTGACCGGGTCGTGAAACTGAACGGTTACGTCAACAGCGCCCCCGACTTTGACGAGCAGCCCGCGGTCATCAACGGCGCCTCCGAGCTCCTGGTTTCCGTCTTCGGCGAGCGAGGCGTGCACGCGCGCACCTCGATCGGGGTCAGCGATCTGCCAGGCCACATCCCGGTCGAAATCGAGATGACGGTCGCGCTGCGGCCGGCGAGGTGACCACGGGCGACCGCCGTTCGTAAGGATATGGATCCGCCGGGGGGCGTGAGCCGATTGACCCGTCCGAAGGGCAGCCCGCGGGCGGTTTGAGATCGATAGACGGTCGAGCCGGAGTCGACCGTCGCACGTAAGGAGCGTGAATGGCCAATCCCATCGAGCAGCTTGGCGAACGCGGCGTCGTTCCGGTCGTAAAGATCGAGAATGCCGATTGCGCCCCCGGATTGGCCGATGCGCTGATTGCCGGCGGCCTGCCATGTGCAGAGATCACGTTCCGCACGGCCGCCGCCGAAGACGCGATCCGATCGATCGCCAAGTCGCGCCCTGATCTCCTTCTCGGGGCAGGTACCGTCTTGTCTGTGTCGCAGGCCAAGAGGGCAGTGGGCGCCGGGGCGACCTTCCTCGTCTCGCCCGGCTTCGACCCAAAGGTCGTGGATTGGTGCCGCAAGAACGCCATCCCGATCCTGCCGGGCGTTGCGACGGCGACGGAAATCCTCATGGCGCTCGACGCGGGCTTGACGATCCTCAAGTACTTCCCGGCGGAGGCCCTGGGTGGGGTCCGGATGCTGGAGTCTTTAGGGGCGGTCTTCGCTGGAGTGAAGTTCGTACCCACCGGAGGCGTGACGGCTTCCAATCTGGCGGCCTATCTGCGCTTACCGGCGGTTCACGCCGTCGGGGGGACATGGATCGCCACGGCCAAGGCGATTTCGGCCGGTGCCTTCGAGGACATCACCCGGCTCACCGGTGAGGCCGTGGCCATCGTGCGCTCGGAACGCAAGAGCGGGGGCTGGGTATGAACGGGCGGGTGGTGACGTTCGGGGAGGTGATGCTGCGGCTTAAGCCGCCGGGGCATGAGCGGCTTCTGCAGTCGCCCATCCTAGAGGCAACATTCGGAGGGGGCGAGGCAAATGTGGCCGCCTCCTTGGCGCGGTTCGGCTTGCCCGTGTCTTTCGTCACCGCGCTGCCTGATAATGCGGTCGGGGATGCCTGCGTGGAATGTCTGCTTGGGTGGGGGATCGACGTTTCGCACATCGTCCGCGCCGGAGAACGCATCGGGACGTACTACCTCGAGGCCGGCGCCAATCAGCGGGCATCGACGGTGATCTACGACCGGTCGCATTCGAGCCTCATCGATGCCGAGCCGGGAGCGTTCGATTGGCCGGCCATCTTGGACGACGCCGATTGGTTCCACGTCACCGGCATCACGCCGGCCTTAAGCCCGAACGCGGCCGCAATCGCGCTGGCGGCGGTGAAGGCGGCCAAAGGCAGGGGATTGACCGTCTCGATCGACTACAACTACCGCAAGAACCTATGGAAGTACGGCCGCAGAGCACCGGAGGTGATGACCGAGCTCGTCGCCCTGGCCGATGTCGGCATCGCCAACGAGGAGGACTGCCAGAAGGCGTTGGGGATCGTCCCCGACGGCCCCGCAACGGAGGCCACGGCGGACGACGGGGAGTTGGACCCGGGGAGGTATCGGTCGCTTGCCGAGCGGGTCCTGCGATCCTTCGTCAATCTCAGATTACAGGCCATCACACTCCGTGAGAGCCGGAGCGCGGACCGCAATGCATGGTCGGCCTGCTTACATGATCGGCGTGAGTTCCTCGTCAGCCGTCGGTATGCGATCGACGATATCGTCGACCGGGTCGGCACCGGCGACGCCTTTGCCGCCGGATTGATCTACAGCATGGTCCGACGGATGACCCCTGCGGCTGCCCTCGAATTCGCCACGGCGGCTTCCTGCCTCAAGCACTCGATACCCGGCGACATGAATCGCGTGTCGGTGGAGGAAGTCCAGGCTCTGGTCTTGGGCCAGACCACGGGTCGGATCCAGCGCTAGACAACCCTTCGCCCCGATCGGGCGAACGCGTGCCCTGGCGGAATCCCTTGACCGATTCGACAAATTGCACGTCGCGCCCGCAGGGCGTTACCTGGGCACAGCTGTGCCGTGCTTGGCCGGACGCGCGTGAGCGCGCGTCCGGGGCGCCGCTCGTGGCCGCTGTGCCTTCGGTCCGCGCCCGATCGATCAAAGGGCCGGATTCGCTTGTATCTCTCGAACATGCTCTTTGCCGCCTTATCGCGTGTCGTCCACTTCCTCAAGGCGACGACCACCACTGGGCCGGCGACGGGCTGAGGGACTACCCCGCGGTCTACAACGTGCCCGCAGCCCCCTGCGTTCGGGTAGCCTTGCGACGGGCGCGGCTGGGGGGTTCGGCCTCCTGAGGGCCAGGCGGTTCCGGCTGCGACGGGAGCTTCACGGTAGGGGGTGCGCTCACCTTTCGCTTCGAGCGTATGGCCAGCCAGGCCGCCCCCAAGCCTACCGACATAAGAAGGATGTCGAGAATCCA
>JBGOYQ010000202.1:0-3598 GCA_041479735.1 Anaerolineae bacterium
ACGCCGTTGAAGGCCTCTTCCCAGTAGCGGGCGTGGCGCGTGTAATCGACCTCTTCCAGCAGCTCATCCATCCGAGGCAGCGAATGCAGGATGATCGAATCCGGCCGGGCCTTCTTCATGACCGCCTTGGTGACCTGGTAATTGGCCGGGGTCATGCCGACATCGCCCTTGCGCTCGTCGCGCGACTTGGTGTAGTCGGGCTGCACGACCGGCTCCATGTAAATCACGTCCGCGTCCCCGATCGCCTTGTCGACATGGGCGACCTCACGATAGTTCAGATTCAGCCCATCCAGCTCCTGCTTGAACTCCGGCAGCAAGGACATCTCGGGCGGGGCGATGTATGTCGCCTGGATGTCGAACTGACTCATGGCGTAACTGATCGAGTGCATCGTGCGCATGCGCATGTCGCCGATCAGCAGAAAGTTCAACCCATCGAGCTTACCCTTCTCCTTCCAGATCGTGTACATGTCGGTCAGGACCTGGGTCGGGTGCTCGCCCCATCCGTCGCCGGCGTTGATGACCGGGACGCTCGCCCAACGGGCGGCCTCCGCCGGAGCGCCCTGCTGGAAGTGGCGCATCACGATGGCGTCGCCGTAGAACTCGAGCATGTGCACGGTGTCCTTGATCGATTCCTGGTAGAAGTCCCCGGCCCGAGTCATCTTGGCGTCGGCGAAGCCGGTGACCTTGCCTCCCAGCCGCAACATTGCCGCCTCATGCGCCAAGCGGGTGCGCGTGCTCGGCTGGTAGAAGGCCGTGACCAGCGTCTTCTCCTTTAATAGATCGGAATTCTTCCGATCGCGGGCGATCGGCGCCAGCCGATCGGCAATCTCGAACAGCCGGAAGTACTCGGACCGCTCGAATCCTTTGAGCGAGAGAATGTCGCGGCCTACAAAACTACGCATCGGGAAGTCTCCTTTGGTTCAATCGCCGACGGCTGCCGCTCGCCCTGCCCGAGAGAGCCTGCCGGCATCGGGGTCGATCGGGTGAACCGGCGACGGCTAAGGCCGCTCCACCCGTCGGACGACGTGAAAACGAAATGTGCCGGGAAGAAAATAGCTCAACGAATGATCGATGGCCTGCCCTTCCTTCGTGTACAGATCGGCTTCGAGCCGTAACAGGACATCGCCGCGTTGGATGTTGAATTGCCGGGCGACCTCGCCCGAGGCGGACACGGCGGTGATCTCCGTTCGGGACTTGTCGAGGGCGAGCGACCCCTGGCGCAGCAATAAGTCGAGGACGGACCCGCTGAATTCCCGCGCCAGGATGTCGGCCCGCAGGACCGTCGCTGGGAGGACGTCGATCAGATACGCCACCGGACGTCCTTCGGCCTGGATCACTCGTGAGACTTCGAGCACACGGCCGTCGGGGTCCAGCGCCAGGGCCTGGGCCTCATCCGACCTGGGTTCGCGCTCCTGCACCGTCAGCTCACCCATCGTGACTACCAGCCCGATCCGCGCCGCTAACGTCTCGATGCTTTGCAGGACTTCCAACCCCGTGTCGATTACCTGTGGCTGTTCTGTGACTACCGTCCCCACCCCCTGGCGGCGAATCACCAGTCCGCGCTCTTCGAACGCACGCATGGCTTCCCGCAGCGTGGCGCGGGAGACTCCTAATGTCCGGGCCAGATCGGGCTCTGACGGGAGGAAGGTCCCTGGAGCCGTCCGGGCCAGGATCTCCGACAACGCCTCGGCTGCGTGTTGGTACAGCGGGCGGGTGCCAGGCTGCCGCAGGCTGGTGCGTTTCGGGCCACTGACCGTGCTCAATTCACCGCCTCGGCCACCGGAATCACCTCGAACCGCGACACGTCGACCAACCCCTTGTCGGAGATCCGCAGCTGTGGAATTACGACCAGCGCAAGAAGGCTGAGCTGCATGTTGGCATTGTCGAGGGGGCAGCCGCAGGCTCGCAGGGCATCCAGCACGCCGGCCGCCTTCCCCGCAACCACGTCGGCGCGCTCGTCCGACATCAGGCCGGCAATGGGAAGTTCGACGCGGGCCACCACGCGACCGCCGCGCACGACGACCTGGCCTCCGCCTACCCGCGCCAGTTCATTCGCCGCAGCCGCCATGTCGGCCTCGTCCGTCCCTACGATCAGCATCTGGTGCGAGTCATGCGCCACCGTGGATCCGATGGCGCAGCCCGTCCTCAGGCCGAATCCTTCCACGAACCCGGTATGCACGATTCCGCTGCCCCGGTGGCGCTCGACCAGCGCCACCTTCGCCAGGTCGGACGCCAGATCAGTCGGGATGCGGCCGTCCACTGATGCCAGGGTTCGCGTCAGATGACGTGTCGGCGCCTGGTTCTCGATCACGCCTATGATGTGCAATCGAACTCGAGGGCCGGGCGCGGCCACCCGGAAATCCTCGGCGGTCAACGGGCGGGCTAGGTGTACGGACCGTTTGACGTCGTCAGGATAGGGGAACGCCGGCAGGTTCAAGAGAAGCTCGCCCGCCTGCACGGCAAGCTTGCCCTTGGCGATCACGGCGTCGATTGTCAGCTCTTCCAACTCGCGCACCAGCAGGATATCCGCCCAACGTCCAGGCGCGATCTGGCCGACCTCGCGGGCGACACCGAAGTGCTCGGCCGTGTTCAGGGTCGCCATCTGGATCGCCGTCACCGGCGGGACTCCCTCGCGAATGGCCAGCCGGACGACCCGATCGATGTGGCCTTCCCGGACGAGGGTTCCGCAGTGGCTGTCGTCCGTCACCAGGATGAAATGTCGCGGGTCCAGCCCCCGCTCGGTTACGGCCTTGACCTGCGGCACGACGTCGTGCCAGGCCGAACCCTGCCGGAGCATGGCCTTCATCCCTTGGCGGGCACGGGCGATCGCGTCCTCCAGCCGCGTGCCTTCATGATCGTCTTCGGGCCCCCCGGCGACGTAGCCGTGGAACGGCAGGCCAAGATCGGGGGAAGCGTAGTGCCCGCCGATGACCTTGCCGGCCGCTCGAGCCTCGGCCATCTCTGCCAGCATCTTCTCGTCGCCGTTGAAGACGCCGGGGAAATTCATCATCTCGCCCAGCCCGATGATTCCCGGCCAGGTCATGGCCTCGGCCACTTCGGCCGGCCCGAGGCTAGCTCCGTTCGTCTCCAGCCCTGGCGATGACGGCACGCACGACGGCATCTGCACCCACACATGAATCGGCTGCCCGGCGGCCTCATCCGCCATCATCCGCACCCCGCGCAGCCCGAACACGTTGGCGATTTCATGCGGATCGACGAACATGCCCGTCGTGCCGTGCGGCAGGACCGCGCGCACGAATTCGGTCACGGTCAACATGCCGGACTCGATGTGCATGTGTCCGTCCAACAGTCCCGGCACCAGGAAGCGACCCTCGGCCTGGATGACGCGTGTCCCGGCGCCGATCGCGTGCGACGCGTCCGGGCCGACATAGGCAATCCAACCGTGGGCGACGGCAACATCGGTGGCGTCGACGATCTCACCGGTCTGGACGCATACCCAGCGCCCTCCCCGCACGACCAGGTCCGCCGGCGTTCGCCCCATGGCAACGTCAACCAGCCTCTTGAGGGTCGCTTTCCAGTCGGCAGCATTCATACGGTCGCGGCTCCCTTGGGCCTCGCTCCCATGCGGCTCGTCAGT
>JBGOYQ010000203.1:0-3571 GCA_041479735.1 Anaerolineae bacterium
CATCGCGTTGCGGCAGCATGTGCGTCTCCTGTCGACGTACTCCGGGTGATCGGTGTGCGAGGGGTGGGCGCGTGCCCCAGGCGACCCGCGCTCGGCGCCCTCATCGGGTCGTGGGCGAGGGGCAGTCAGGCGGGGATTATGGCCGAGCGCCCTTCCAGGCTGAGGCGGCCGGTCATGGTGGAGGTCCCTCCGTCGACCGATTCGGCTTGCCGCCCTCCGATGGATTCTTGAAATCGTAGATGCCGTCGCGGAAGCTCCATAGTCTACCGCAGCCATGACAACGCAGGCCGCCATCCGACCGCGTCAACTCAGTGGAACCGCATGCCGGGCAGCACCAGAATGCACCCGCCGGGGCGGGCTGGTCTTCACCGATCGCCCGGGCGCGCAGGAACACGGAGGGCGACCACTGCCACAGCCCACCGGTAAGCTGTGCGAGAGAGTCCAGCCCGACGAGCATGTCCAATGGCACCAGGCGCTTAGCCAACGACGTGCGGAAGTGCGACACGGTCAACTGGCGTCCGGCGCGGAAGCCGGCCGCGGCCAGGTAGTCTCGGACGGCGGCCGGGTGGAAGTCGTAGTTCAGACTGGCGAACTCCACTGCCGCCCGGTCGAACGGGCTCCAACCCTGCCGTTCTAGCAGCCAGCGGCCCAGCGCCTTGAGGTTGTGTTTATTGGCATACTCGAGGATCAGAACACCGCCGGCGGCGATCGGGCGCCGGACCTGCCGCAGCGCGGCGACGGGGTCGGCCATGTGATGCAGCGTCCGGATCATCGTGGCTGCCCCGAAGACCTGCGGTGCGAACGGCAGGTTATAGATGTCGGCGGCGACGAACAGGTAGCGATCGCCCGCTCCGAGGCGCCTCTGGGCTTCCTCCAACTGGGTGCGCGAGTAGTCGACCAGGACCACCTGATGGAACCCGGCGTAGCGGGGTGTGTTGCGCCCGGCGCCCGCACCCAATTCGAGTAGCCGCTCGCCCTCGGCGGGCAAGAGCCGTCTCAGCGCGATCGCCTCGACGCGATCCTCGTAGGCGCGTCCCCCTTGATCCCAGAATCGCTCCTGATAGTCCGAGCCTTCGTAATCACAGACGGGCGGCCGGGAGTCGTTCAAGAGGCCTCATCAGACAAACGCCGGGGCCTAGGGCCGCCGGCGTCAAGTTGTTACCGCTTGATTGTACTAGCAAACGGTCTCCGGCCGACGAGATCAGGAGTCCTCAAAGCGCGAGTCGTCGATCATCTGCCGTAGGTGGTCGGCCTCAGGCGGTTCGGCCATGCGGCCGCGATTGTTCTCATCCTGCAGGCGGGCTTCCGCCTGCGCTAGCGCCCCGGCCGAAGCCCGGCCGACGAGTGACCACTTGCCGCAATGGGGGCAGCGCTCGAGCTTGCCGGTGAGCAGATGCATGGAGAAGAGATGCCGCGGGAACGGAAGCCCGCAGCGCGGGCAAACGGCCGCACCCTCTGCGCCATACACGCCGGGTTGGAAAGGCCGGTCTTTCCGTCCGAGGAGGATGGGCCCGAGGGTGGCGAGCAAGGTGACCACCAGCACGACGCCGAGCAGGGGCAGGGCAATCCTGCCCGCCACCTGCAGGCCGGCTTCCGGCCGGACGAATTCCAGCGAGCGCATGGCTGAGGCCAACCTTGCTCCCGAGGCCGTCAAGCCTGTTGCAGATAGCGTGTGAGCGCCCAGCGAGTAGTCGCCGGTGCTGAACGAGTAAGCAAACGGCGCCTGCGTAGCGGTATGCACGATCTTCTCATCGATCAAGAAATCCACTCGCGCCAGATCGTCCGGCCCGATGGCGGTCAGCGTGAACGCGCCCTGGATTTGGCCGCCGGCCGAGAAGCCGAAGTTGCGGCGCAGGTTGAGCGTCAGCTCCGGCGTCTGGACCTGCGCCACGACGGGCAGAGCGGTTACAAGTGTGATTACAAGGGCCAGGACTGGGATCCAACGTCTCACTGCATCTCCCTATTTCCAGCGTGTCAGAATCGTCTCGCGCTGGAAGAGCTGTGTAGCGAACAGGATGAGTCCGGCGTCGACGACGAGCAGGCCAGCCGCCATCCACATGACGAGTGTCTCATTCAACAGCAGCAGCCCGGAGACCTGGCCAAAGAACAGCCCCAGCAGCGGCAGGATGACCAGCATCGAAAGCTGTTCGGCCACGCGCGGGTCGCTTACACGCGAGGAGACCATCACCGCCACGCTCACAGCCGCCGCCGCCAGCAGCGGCCCGACGATCAGGACGGCGATCCACCACATCGGGTCCATCAGCCGCGCCACCACGCCCGGTCCGACGGCCAGGATGCGGGCGCCGATGAGGAAGATCGTAAACGCGCCCCAAGTGGCGCCGATCGCCGGTAGCGCCGCCGCCAGCCCCTTGCCCAGCAGGAGCTCGAACGTTGTGATTGGGGTGGCCAGCAAGGGTTCCAGCGTGCGGGTCGTCTTCTCGCCGACGATGCTGTAGGAAGCGATCGTCACCGGAATGACCAGCGGCATCATCATGAACAGCAACAGGAACTCGCTCACCAGGAAGTACTGCCCGCACTCGGCACCGCTCATGGCCCCGCACAGCCGCGCGAACGAGGCCGGCATGTCGGTCGTCGAGATTGAGCCCATCGCGCCCGACGAGCGCGTCGCGCCCATGATGCCCAGCGGCAGCGCCGTGAAGACGAGCGGCAGGAAGCCAACTGTCCCCAGGACCATGCGATTCTTGAAGACCTCCGCCCATTCCTTGCGCACGACCACCCACACCTTATTCATGATCTCGCCCTGTCTTCCTCCGTCGCCTTCCCGATTGTCTCACCGACCCCCGGGATGTATGCAGTTATGTCAAGTTAACCATGCTCCTCCTGGCCGACCAGCCGTAAATACACATCCTCGAGCGTCCGTCTCAGCTCGCCGACGAACTGGATCTGCGCGCCGGCCCCGACCAGCGCCCGGATCAAACCAGGGTTGTTCTCCTCGGGAGAATCCAGCCCGACCAGCAGCTTGTTGTCCTGGACCTGAACCGAATGCACGAAAGGCAGCGCCTGGACCATGGCCGGCAGGCCGTCCTCGACCGCGGCCAGGTGGATGACTACCGTCCGACCGTAGAGCTGGCGGCGCAGCGCGGCCGGCGTATCGAGGGCCAGCAGCCGCGTCCGAAAGACGGCGATCCGGTCACACAGCCTATCGGCCTCGTCCAGGTTGTGGGTGCACAGGAAGATAGCCCGCCCCTCGTGCTTGAGCTCGGCGATGAACTCGCGCACCAGTCGCGCCGCCTCGGGATCAAGGCCGCTGGTCGGTTCGTCGAGGAGCAGCACCTTGGGCTCGTGCAGCAGTGCGCGGGCGATCGCCAGCTTCTGGCGCATCCCCTTGGAGAACGTTCCCGCCGCCTCGTGCCGCCGATCCCATAGCCCCAACAACCGCAGATAGCGCTCGACCTGGCCGCCGACGTCCTCGACCTCGTACAGCTGCGCGAAGAACTCCAGGTTGCGTTCGGCGCTCAGCCGGTCGTATAGGCCTGGCGACTCGGTCAGGATGCCCACCTGACGCCGGACGTTCGCATCCTGCTTGCCGATCTCGGCTTGGCCGATCCAG
>JBGOYQ010000204.1:0-3551 GCA_041479735.1 Anaerolineae bacterium
AGCTGCCACCCGGGGATGATCGCAACGACAATGTCAAACGGGATGCCATCCGCAGACTGCAGCGGGCTTGCGGCAAAGTCGCTGTCGCGCTGAACGTTGTCCACGGCCGGGATAGTCCCCATCTCGTACGCGACATCACCCCTCGACCGCCCCACCGACCGGAGCAGGATCGGCCAGCAAAGCGGCGCGCACACTGCAGCGCCGCGGGCCGAACGCACGACGTGGCTGTGATATACTGGTCGCCGCGCCACCATAGCTCAGTTGGTAGAGCGGGCGTTTCGTAAACGTCAGGTCGTGGGTTCGACTCCCACTGGTGGCTCTCGCGACGTCCCCCTTATCGGCCAAATGATGCTCCGCCCGCACACCCGAACTTCATCTCTACCCAGACGTGTAGTGGCGCGCCTCGCCCGGGCGCGCCGGCCGGACTGTGACTGAGCCGCTCTCCGCCAGCGCCCAGCGGGTCCAGGATGCGCTGCAAGCGCGCGGGTTGGCACTGCAGGTGCGGGAACTTCCACAGTCGACGCGGACCGCGGCCGAAGCTGCTCAGGCCGTCGGGTGCCAGGTCGGCCAGATTGCCAAGTCGCTTGTGTTCCGAGCCAGCGAGAGCGGTCGTGCGATCCTGGTGATCACCTCCGGCGCCAACCGGGCCAGCGAACAGGCGATCGCCGAGGCCATCGGCGAGGCGGTCAGCATGGCTGACCCCGGCTTTGTCCGGAGCCACACCGGCTTCGCCATCGGCGGCGTCCCTCCCATCGGGCACATCGAAGCCGTGTTGACGCTCATCGACGAGGATCTGCTCGCCTATCCGGTCATCTGGGCCGCGGCCGGAACGCCACGTGCGGTCTTCCCTGTCGACCCGTCGGAGCTCCCGGCCCTCACCGGGGGACGTATTCTCCGCGTGCGCGAGGGCGTGCCACCTGACGGGGGCATATAATCCGCCCATGTCTACCCCGACCCCTCCAGTAGTGATCGGCATCGCCGGCGGGACCGGGTCGGGCAAGACGACGGTCGCCAATGTCATCCTCGACCGCGTCGGCGCTGCCAATATCGCCTTCCTTCCCCACGACGCGTACTACAAGGACCTCAAGGACCTGGCTCGAGCCCAGCGGGACCTGATTAACTTCGACCACCCCGACTCGCTGGAGACGCCGCTGTTGATCGAGCACCTGCGCGCCTTGCGGCGCTGCGAGCCGGTCGACATCCCTATTTACGATTTCACCATCCACACCCGCACGCGGCAGACGCTGCGCGTCGAGCCCAGGCCGGTGGTCCTGGTCGAAGGCATCCTGATCTTCGCCGAACCGGACCTGCGCGCGCTGTTTGACGTCAAAATCTTCGTCGATACGCCACCCGATGTCCGGTTCATCCGGCGACTGACTCGCGACATCGCCGAGCGCGGCCGCACGGTGGAGTCGGTAATCCACCAATACGAGACCACGGTGCGGCCCATGCACCTGGAGTTCGTCGAGCCAAGCAAGCGCCACGCCGACGTCATCATCCCCGAGGGCGGCCTCAATCTGGTGGCGATGGACATGGTTGTTGCCCGGATTCAGGATCTACTATCCCGTCGATAAAGGAGCACCGCATGCCAGCCAAGAAGTACGCTTCGCCACCCGCCATGACAATCGATCCCGCCAAGGCCTACTCCGCCACGATCAGCACCGACAAGGGCGATATCGTCATCGAGCTTCATGCCGACAAGGCACCCAAGACGGTGAACAACTTCGTATTCCTCGCACGCGACGGTTTCTATGACGGTGTGCTCTTCCATCGGGTGATCGCCAACTTCATGGCACAAGGCGGGGATCCGACCGGGACCGGCACGGGCGGTCCGGGTTACACCTTCCAGGACGAGTTCCATGCATCCCTGCGACACTCCGGCCCCGGGATCCTGTCGATGGCCAATGCCGGTCCGAACACGAATGGATCGCAGTTCTTCCTGACTCACGTAGCCACCCCTTGGCTCGATGGCAAGCACTCGGTCTTCGGGAAGGTGACCAAAGGGATGGACGTGCTGATGGCCATTCCCCCGCGAGACCCTCAGAACGCCAAGGTGACGGCGATCACCATCCGCAAGATCACGATCACCGAAGTGTGAGCGCCTCCCGCTGGCTGGTCGGTTGGCGGCTGACGGCAATTCGCATCCTTGCGTTCCTGGCGGTCGTGGCGATCACCGTGTATGTCTACTCCATCCGCTCGCAAGCCGCGAAGCTGGCGGCGTATGGTTACCCGGGAATCTTCCTCTTGTCCATCCTGGCGAATGCGACAGTGATCCTACCGGCGCCCGGCATTGCCATCACCTTCGCCATGGGAGCCATCTTCAACCCGATCGGCGTGGCGCTGGCGGCGGGCTCGGGCGCGGCGATCGGCGAGTTGACGGGTTACTTGACGGGCTTCAGCGGTCAAGGGGTTGCCGAGCGGTCCAAGATCTATCAACGGCTGGAGTCGTGGACCCGCGACTATGGCGGTTGGACGATCCTGGTCCTGGCCTTCATCCCCAATCCGCTGTTCGACATGGCAGGCATGGCCGCCGGGGCGCTGAAGATGCCCCTGCCCCGATTCCTCTTCTTCACCTGGATCGGCAAGGTCTTGAAGATGGCCGTATTCGCGTACGCTGGGGCGTATTCGGTGTCCTGGCTCGCCGGCCTCTTCCGCTGACGAGGCCGCAACCGACTTCGGATTTCGCTCCCGGAGCTAAGCCGCTTCCCCTCGGCGTGTCGAGAACTGCCGGCCGAGGAGCTCCCACTCCCAGTTGTGGCCGCGCAGGTGATCGAGATGGGCCTCCAGCCTGGCCGGCTGCAGGCCAAACGTGCGCGGCACGCTGTCCAGCTCGGCCGTGCGGTTGGCCGCCAGGTAGTCTAACCAGAAGGGGGTGACCGGCGGCCGGGGGAGGATCCGACCCATCAGCCGCGCGCCGGCCCGCAAGTACGGCTGCCGGGTGGGGACCAGGATACGCGTGACCCCGGCGGCGGGCATGATCATCTGCACGACCTGGGCCAGGCTGAGGAATTCGGGCCCGCCTAACTCGAAGGTCCGGAAGCGGGTCGAGGCGTCCTCCAGCGCCCAGGTGATGATCGTCGCCAGGTCCTCGACCCAGATGGGCTGCAGCAAGGTGGATCCATCGCCGGGTATCAAGAACAGGACCGGTGAGGCCGCCAGCATCATCGCCAGAGAGACCGTGAAGTGGTCCTGTGCGCCGAAGACCACGCCGGTGCGCAGGATCGTGTAGGGCACACCGCTGTCGCGAAGGTGCTCCTCGGCCAGCGCCTTCGCCCGCAAGACGGGATAGGCGGCAGACCGATTGGCTCCAAGGTGACTGATGTAGACGAATCGCTCGACGCCGGCTTCAGCGGCAGCCTCAGCCAGGGCGCGGGTTCCCTCGACGTCCGTAGCTTGCAGGGCGGCGGCGTCCCCCGTGCGCTCCGCGCCGGCGAGGTGGATCACCGTGTGCACGCCGACCAGTGAAGCCCGCAGACCGCGAGCATCCGACAGCGCCGCGAGGGCTACCTCAACCGGAACGCCGGTCGGCAAATGTGGTGAACGGCGCGCCG
>JBGOYQ010000205.1:0-3547 GCA_041479735.1 Anaerolineae bacterium
AGGAGGTCCTGCGCGTCGAGAACCTGTGCGGCGGTGAGAGGCTCAAAGACATCAGCCTGACGGTCCACCGGGGGGAGATCGTAGGGATTGCGGGGTTGGTCGGCGCCGGCAGGACAGAGCTGGCAGAGTCGATTTTTGGGGCGCGCCGCATAGACAACGGCCAGGTGTGGATCAATGGGAAGCGAGTGAAAGTCGACAGCCCGCGACAGAGCATTCGGCACCGGCTGGGCTTCCTGACCGAAGACCGCAACAAGGAAGGGCTCGTGCTCGGGCTGACGGTCCGGGAGAACGTTGCCCTACCCAGCCTCGATCTGCGCCAACGCTGGGGGTTCGTCAACCTCAAGGCCGAGGACGAGGTCGTCGATGGCATGGCCCGCGATCTGAGCCTGCGAACTTCAAGCCTGGCGGGGGATGTTGAGAACCTCAGCGGTGGCAATCGTCAGAAGGCCGTGCTGGCCAAATGGCTGATCAGTGGCCCGGAATTGCTCATCTTTGATGAGCCCACTCGGGGCATCGATGTCGGTGCCAAGTCTGAGATATGGCGGCTGATGCGCGAGCTGGCCGACCAGGGCAAGGG
Organism: Anaerolineae bacterium; assembly: GCA_041479735.1. Taxonomy (GTDB): domain Bacteria; phylum Chloroflexota; class Anaerolineae; order Anaerolineales; family E44-bin32; genus JBGOYQ01. The sequence goes on from JBGOYQ010000205.1 coordinate 578, forward strand.
TGTCTTGATGATCTCCTCTGAGTTGCCGGAGATCGTCGGCATGAGCGATCGCATCGTGGTGATGCATCGCGGTTGCATTGTCGGCGAGCTGGATGGGGAGACGGCGTCCGAGGAGAAAGTCATGATGCTGGCGACATACGGGGAACCCCATGGCAACTGACGGTGCACGCCTGACCCGAACACAGGGCCGATGGCAACGCATCCTCGACCAGAATCGCGAGCTCATTACGATCTATGCCATCCTCGCCGCCATCGTTTTGATCGGTGTGATCGGGCTGCCAGATTTCCCATCCTCGCGCAACATCTTCAACGTCCTCCGGCAGGCAGTGGCATTGGGGCTGGTCAGTGTGGGTCAGACGATGGCCATCCTGGTGGGCGGGATCGATCTGTCGGTCGGAGCGAGCATCAGCCTGATCGGGGTGTACACCGCCGGCCTTATGGCCAAGTACACCAGTTTCAGCGCGGTTGTGCTCATCGTCTCGGCGATGATTGCCATCTCTCTTCTCATTGGCTTCGTCAATTCTCTTGTCATTACCCGCCTGCGAGTGGCGCCCTTCATCGCCACCATGGGTGTGGGAGCCATCATTCAGGGCCTTGTCCTGCAGTACGCCAAGCGGCCGGGTGGGAAAATCGCCCCAGGCTGGGAGTACTTTTCCGAAGGCATGGTTGGACCCGTTCCGTTCCCGGTGATCTTCCTGTTCATCGTTGTCGGCATCGCATGGTTCGTGCTTTCGCGAACGGTCATGGGACGCCATGTTGCAGCGACCGGCGGCAACGAGACGATCGCCCGGTTGTCTGGAGTGCGCACGCGGCGCGTGACTATGTTTGCCTTCATGCTCTGTAGTGTCATGGCCGGGATCACAGGCCTCTACCTCACGAGTCGCATGGGGGCTGGCGATCCCCTCATGGGCGGACTCAATTACGACCGGTTCGACCTGGACTCGATCACCGCCGTTCTGCTCGGCGGTACGCGGCTAGGTGGGGGCAAAGGCGGCGTGATGGGCACGCTGGCTGGTGTCCTGATTGTGTCGCTGCTCAACAATCTATTCAACCTGGCCAACCTCAACCCGTACATCCAGTGGATCATCAAAGGATTGATCGTAATTGCCGCGGTGGCGGTCTATGCCCGGCGGCGGTCGGGTGAGGGGAAGTGAGCCGGATGGATCTGGCCTATGCCCCGAACATCAGCTGGCTTCTGCCCGAACTGCCGTTTGCGCTCCGCCCGAGGGTGGTGGCCGAGCTCGGATTCGGCGCCATCGAGTTCGGCTTCCCCAGCCACGCCGACCTGGACGCATTGCAGGCAGCCCGCCAGGACTTCGGCCTGGAAATCGTCTTGGTCAACCAGGATGTCCCGGTTTGGGATGCCGCCAACCGCGGCTACCTGGTGGACCCGAGCCGGCGAGACGAGTTTGACCGCACACTGGATCAGGCACTTGAGATCGTCCACCGCCTGGGAGTGCGCAAGGTGATGCTGCCCGCTGGCGTTGAGCTCCCGGAGATGGCCCGCGAGGGGCAGCGCGATTGCATGCTCGAGAATCTGAGGCGGGCTGCGCCTCGGGCCGCCGACGCCGGCGTCATGCTAACGATCGAAGTCCTGAACCCACACGACAACCCCGGGTACTTTTTGACCTCGTCGAGCGAGGCGTTGGGGATCGTGCGCGAGGTCGACCATCCGGCCGTCCGCTTTCAGATGGACACTTACCATCTGCAGGTCATGGAAGGGCACCTGGAGCAGACGTTGCGCGAGGGCGCAGCCTGGATCGGGCACCTGCAATTCGCCGACGCCCCCGGGCGGCACGAGCCTGGAACGGGCGAGATCGACTTCGCCCGGCTTGAGGCCGTTGCGGCCGAGGCTGGCTATCAAGGCTACATCGGCCTGGAATACGTCCCCCCGGCCAAGGGCGCGCAGGCGCTGGCCTGGGTGCCCGCCGAGCGTCGATCGTTCCACCGGCGTGGGCTGCGGGACCGAATTCAACGACAGGAGAACTGAGAATGAGTCTCATCGCGAAAGTCGGCCCGGCTTCGGGCCACCAGACGGTGATCAAGACCGGCGAGCAGGGCGTGCACTGGCTCGGGCTGGAAGTCCTGCGTCTGGCGGCCGCGGAGAGCTGGCATGCCAAGCTGGCGGACGAGGAAGCAGCGCTGATCATCATGAGCGGTCGCTGCACGATCTCCGTCGGCACGGAACAATGGCCAGGCCTGGGCGGGCGCGCCGACATGTTCGCCGGCCCGACGGCAGCCGTCTACGCCCCGCGCCGGACCAAGATCGAGGTCAAGGCCGAAACCAAGCTGGAATTGGCGATCGCCAAAGCCCCTTGCACTGTCGACCTCCCCGCGAAGGTGATCACCCTCGATCAGGTGAAACTCAACTCGGCCGGGATGGCCAACTGGCGACGGGACATCCGGCTGTACATCCCACCCGGCTCGCCCATCAGCCAACGCATGATCATCGGCGAGACCATCAACCCGCCCGGCAACTGGTCTGGAATCCCTCCGCACAAGCACGATGAGAAGTCGAGCGTCGAGAACATCCTCGAGGAGTTCTACCTGTTCAAGACCAAGCCGGCCAACGGCGACGGGATACAGATGCTGATGGTCGACGGCGAGATGAAGGCGCACGTCCTGCACAACGACGACGTGGCCGTGCTGCTGGACGGCTATCACCCGACCGCGGCGCTGCCGGGCACAACGGTCGGATACCTGTGGGTCCTATCCGGCGACAGCAAGGCCTACGACATCACCATCGACCTACGTTACGCCTGGGTGGCGGCGACAGAGGCGGTGCTCAGAGAGATGAAGAGCTAGCCGTCAGCCATCAGCCATCGGCAAGATCTATGTGTTTGCTGAAGGCTGAATGCTGAAGGTTGACGGCTGAGCCCCGAATAAGAAAACCGGAAACCAGGAGTCTTCCATGCTCAAGCAATCACCGTCCGGCGTCATCCCGGCCATGGTCACACCGATGACGAAGGA
>JBGOYQ010000206.1:0-3541 GCA_041479735.1 Anaerolineae bacterium
CCGACCTTCTCCGCCCCACGCGCGCCGGCCTCCACCGCCGCCTTGACCGCGGCGACGTCGCCGCGGACGATAGCCGTGACGTGTCCGCCGCCGGTCTTCTCAAACGCGACCAGCTCGACCCTGGCCGCCTTGACCATGGCGTCGGCCGCCTCAACCATGGCGGGGTAGCTCCGCGTCTCGATCATCCCCAATGCTTCGGTCGCTCCGTATTCTTCTTCCACAGTGTCCTCCTAACGCCAAGAATAGATCATGGGTTGCGCCCGCTCCGGCCGCCAAACGCGGCCTGCGCGGGGTCAGTCCCGTCGGCCGGATCCAGCTTCGCGTCCGGTCACACCTTCGATGGCCGCCACGGCTGCGCCGTATCCGGCCATGATGTCGCGTTCTTCGCCGCCCAGATATACGCGCCCAAAGCTGCCGAAGGCGCGCACCTCCAGGATATTGATGTTGGCTGCTTTCTCAGCCTCGTTGGCCGCCAGCGCGGCGTACCCGGCGGGTTCGACTTCGAGAACGTAGAGAGTCTGCCCCGCCAGCAGCATATGGCCATGCCGCAGCCTGTTGATGAGCTGCACCTGGTGAGCGTCGACATGCCGGATGATCTGGCTCGAGGCGATCTTGGGTTTGATGCGATCGGATTCTTGAAGGTCGAGGGCGGCGAGGATGGCCGCACCTGCGGCGCGCACCTCGGCTTGGTCCTCGTGATGCACCTCGAGCAGCCCGAATAGCCGTTCGACGATCTGCATCCCCGGCCGCACGCGGGTCGATTTCAAGGCGATGTCGGTGATGCGATTGATCTCGATCCCGGGCGAGATCTCGACCCACAAGGAGGCATCGTTCGGCAGCGGCAGGAAGCCCTGCGCTACCGTCCCCAGGAATCCGGCGTGCTGGAGTTGCAGGCTGTCGAGGAAGACATACGTACGCAGGTCCACGTTCATCCAGGTCTCCTTGATCCTTACTTGGCGGCCTCTTGCAGGATCTTCACGCTGGCGCTGGCTCCGATCCGCGACGCGCCGGCTGCGATCATCTTCTGCGCGTCCGCCAGCGTGCGAATGCCGCCGGCGGCCTTGACGCCGACGGTCGGGCCGACCACACGCCGCATCAGGGCGACGTCTTCGGCCGTCGCTCCCCCGGGGCCGAAGCCCGTGGACGTCTTGACGAAGTCCGCACCGGCCACCTTGGCCAGTTGACAGGCGATGACCTTCTCCTCGTCGGTCAAGAGCACCGCTTCGATGATCACCTTGAGTATGGCGTTTCCCGCGTGGCAAGCCCGTGCGATCGAGGCGATGTCGTTGTGCACCAGCTCGTAGTCGCGCGATTTCACCGCGCCGACGTTGATGACCATGTCGAGCTCGCTGGCGCCATCGCGGATGGCCTGCTGCGCCTCAAAGACCTTGGCGTCGGTCGTCATCGCCCCCAGTGGAAAACCGATGACGGCGCACACCGGCACACCGCTGCCCTTGAGCAGCTCGGCGCACAACTTCACGTTGGTCGAGTTGACGCACACCGAGGCGAAGCCGTGCTTGCGCGCCTCGAAACACAGCTGGGCGATCTGGTCCTGCGTGGCGTCCGGTTTGAGCAGCGTGTGATCGATCATATGCGCCAGGCTGCGGTCGGTGGGCGCGATCCCAAGCGTGCTCGCCAGCCGGTCGGCGCCGGCGCTCACCACCGGCTGCACGCGCTCGACGTAGTTCTGCGCCGAGAGCGGGATCGCCCCTGCGGCGTCTTTCCCGCCCGTCTCGTCCTGAACCAGCAGGAGCACCTGGCTGGTGATCTGCTCGATGATCCGATCGAGCGTGACCTCGTCGAGGGTCTTCATGGTGTTATCCGAGTGCCGGCGCGCGGGTTCAATTCGCCTCGCTCATCCCTTTCGCGCGTAACGCCGTTCGATGTCGGCGATCTTGTCGACCCGGCGGGCGTGCCGGCCCCCGCCGAAGGGCGTCTCCAGCCAGGTCTTGACGATCTGCTTGGCCAGGCCAAGCCCGATCATCCCGGCGCCCAGGGTCAGCACGTTGGCGTCGTTGTGTTCTCGGCTGTTAACAGCCGTCGATTGGTCGTAGCACAGTGCCGCGCGCACCCCGGGCACCTTGTTGGCCGCCATGCACGAGCCGATCCCCGCCCCATCCACCAAGATTCCCCGGCTGACACGCCCCTGCGCCACGAGCTCGGCGACCGCCAACGCGAAGTCGGGGTAGTCCACCGCCTCGGTGCCGAAGGTCCCGCAGTCAACCACTTGGCGGCCCATGGATTGGAGGTATTCCTTGAGCGACTCTTTGAGCGCGAAGCCTCCGTGATCGGCGCCGACGGCGATCGCCTCTTGCCCTGCCCCGCCTGTTCGTGCGGGGCCGATCCTCGGTCCCGACGCTCTCGAGGCGGCTGGCACGAGGCGCACTCCCCGGTCCATCGCCACCTGCCGCGCCAACGGCGTAACGAGCGCTCCCGCAGGGATCTCGAACTCGGCCCCCGAGGGGAGATCGCGCAGGTCACGTTCTCCAACCAGTAAACGCCGCGGTGCCGGCTCGGCCGACAGCCCACGGCCTAGCGTCCGGTAGACCACCGTCTTGACCTTGGCGCGTATCTGCTCTCTGCTGGTCATCGTCTAATTATCCAGCCCGCCGATGGTTCTCTTGCGGCCTCTTCCGACCAAGGTGCCTCCGCCCGGGGGTAGTCCTGCCTGCCGTTTCACCGAGGCTTTGGCCGACCTTCCGCGTCCGGGGCCACGTACCAGCTCGACTTCGAAGCGCGAGCGGTCTCCGCGATGCAGGGCGTGGTAGTACTCGATCGGGCGACCATCGGCGAGATAGCTCAAGCTATGAATCAGGATCAATGGTGCTCTGGTCTCCGTTCGCAGCAGCTTCGCCTGGCGCGCGTCGGCTGCCACTGCCTCGATCGTCCGCCGGCCGCGGGCCAGGGTCAGTCCGCACTCGCTCTCCAGGTACTCATACAGCGAACGGCGAGAGAGATCCGCGTCCCTCAATCCCGGGCACAGCACTTCCGGGAGGTAGGTCGTTGTCAGCACGACCGGGTCGTCATGCACAAAGCGCAGCCGCTCGATTTCCACGACCCGGCCGCCGACCGGCACCTTGAGCAGCGCGGCGATGTGCTTGCTGGCGCGGACACTTTCCTGCCGCAGGATCTGGCTCACCGGCGGGTGACCCAATGTGAGCATGTCTTCGTAGAACCCGGACAGCCGTTGCACGGCGCTTTCCGTCAGCTTGGGTGGGGCGACAAAGGTCCCGCGCCCTCGTTCCCGCACGATCATCCCATCGTAGGCCAGCTCGGTCATCGCCTGGCGCACGGTCGTGCGGCTGACGGCGAACAATCGACACAGCTCGGGCTCAGCCGGCAGCAGATCGCCCGGCCGCCAGCGCCCATGGGCGATCTGGTCCTGCATCGACTGCTTGAGCTGCACGTGGAGCGGCATGGCGCTCGAGCGGTCGATGACCACACGCACTTTGTCGGATGCACTTCGTCGGCCAGCCATGGCCTCCAACCGTGAATCGCTTATCGTGTTAACGTTATGACGTTATTACCATATGACACATTC
>JBGOYQ010000207.1:0-3532 GCA_041479735.1 Anaerolineae bacterium
CAAGGCGAGGTTTCGTATCGCGACGGGAAATGGACGGTGTTCCGGGACAAGGGCGGCATGCTCCGCCGGTCGGGACAGCGTCCGATCCGCGGCGTCGAGCCCAGCGCTCAAGCGGAGGTCGATGCCCTGGCGTACGCGATCAAGAAGCGGCTTGATAAGCCTGAGGGTTTCCCCACCCAAGCACTGCTCGTGTTCTTGCACCCGAAGGCTTCCGTCAAGGTCAAGGGCACCGCGATGCTGGCGGTTCACGCCAAGAAGCTCAAAGAGACCCTGCGGCAGCTTCCCAAAGGGCAGACGCTTTCGGAAGAGGAGATCCGCACGCTGGCGGCCAAGCTCGGCCTGTGAGCGACGGTCAGTACAAACGAACGCGCCGGCGAGATCCTCACCGGCGCGTTTTCGATTTGGAGTGCTGCGGTCAGCTCTTGAGATACTCGTCCATCGCTGCCTTGCTGATGCGGAAGGCGTTCCCGATCTTCTTCGCCTTGAGTTGGCCGGCGGTGATGGCGGCGACGACATCCTCCTCGGACACGCGTAGGTAGGTGGCGGCCTCGGCCGGCGTCATCACGGACACGTCCCCGGCCGCCGCCCCGGCCGAGGCCGGCTTGGCGCCCTGCTGCAACGCATTGGTCAGGACATTCCCGATGCCCATACCGGCACCAATACCGGCCGTCAGCCCGGCCGCGCCGGAGGGGTTTTGGGCCGCGTCGCGCATGGCATCTGCCGCCTGAAGTTGCGTGTAGGTGGCGACGTCGAGCATGCCCATCGCCCGCAGCTCCTCGGCCGACTTGTCGGACGGCTTGAGGCTCTCGATGTAGAACGCCTTCAGCGTCAGGCCGACCGCCTTGAAGTCGTCCTGCGCCTTGGCACGGACACCGGCGCCGATCTCCTCCACCATCCCGATCAGCTCAACGACGCTCTTGGCTGCCGTAGTCTCGCCCAGCAGATCCTGCAGCTTGGAGAGCAGGATCGAACGCAAGCGGGACTGAATGTCAGCGGTCCCAAAGGTCCCGGTCGTCCCCACGATCTGAGTGACAAATTGCTGCGGGTCGTTGACCTGGAAGCCGTAAGCGCCATAGCCCTGGAGGAGCGCCACCCCCAGGCCCATGCCGGGGTTGCGAACGATGATCGGCTGCGGCGTCCCCCATTTCTGGTCGGCGAACTCGCGCATCGAAACGAAGAAGACCTCCGCCGTGAATGGCGTCCGGTCGTTGAAGGCCTTGCCGACCCAGTTGATCAGCAGCGGGATGTTGGCCGTCGTGATCGTGTGGCGACCGGCAGCGAATGTATCCAGCGCTTTGCCGTCGCGGAAGAAGACGGCCGATTGCGACTCGCGCACGATGACCTGGCTGCCGATCCGGTAGTCGCCCGATCCGGCCTCGGGAAAACGGTGGACGATTTCGTCCCGCATCTCATTCGGGTACTCGACGACATCGAAGATTCTGGCCATGGTTTAGGCTCCTCCGCCCTGACGGATGTCAGGAGCTCATGATGACTTCGTCGCGATGATTGTAGGCGTCGACGGCGTCCTGGCTCACGGCCACCAGATTGCGGGCGGCTGCAGGCAGCCCGTCGCTGCCAATCGACGCGTTCAGATTATCGACGGCGTCGGAGACCTTCTTAACGCCCTCCAGCAGCGCCGCGTCGTAGGAGTAGATCTTGGCCAGCTCGTCTTTGTTGATTCGGACGGCATCGAAGAAGCCGGCGTACCCGTAGGAGGCATGACGGACACGGTCGATAAAAGCTCGCAGCTTGATGTTGGCCGCCTCCAGATCGTCGACCCACTCCAGCTTGCCGGCCGCGATCAACTGGCGCTGGATCTCCGAGATCCGGTTCCATTGTTCCTCGTATCGCTGAGCAACCGACTCGCGCAACAGCTTGTCGGCTTCGCGTCGGTTCTCCCGATCTACGTAGCCGACGAACCCTGCCAGGAAGTTGCGAATCTTGCCGAGCGCATCCTTCCCTTCGGTGATCTTGCCCAGGGGATCGCCCATCGTATTCTCTCCTCGTCCGCGACGTGTGTCCTTCTATCCGCGCCCATTATAGCGACTCACCACCACCCGGGCAAACGACTGGCTGACCAGTGGCTGACATGGGTTGGTCAGGTCGCCCGCAAGCGCGTATAATCGGCTTCAGCAACCTTCCCTGGCATGGAGGACAATCATGAATCAGCTCGAAGCCCTGCGCCGCGCGGCGCAGCCCCTCGGGGAATCGGTCACCGTGGCTGGCGGCCCCAAGGTGACAATTCGGGACGCAGGCGCCCTCAGGGACCGGATCCCGCTGTTGGTGAGGACGGCCGTGCTGGAGAAGGAGCCCCTGAGGAGCCTGGCCTGCTGGCTGATTCGGGAGCTGGCGCTGGCTGCCGGGGCGACTCCGGCTTCGATCCAGGAGCTGTACGCTGCCCGCGGACTAGGCAAGACACGCCTGGACTTCACCGTGCCGGCGATGAACCTGCGCGTCCTGCCGTTCCAAGCAGCCAGGATGGTATTCCGGGCTGCTGCCCAGGCGGACGCACAGGCCCTGATCTTCGAGCTGGCCCGATCCGAGATGGGATACACGGATCAACGACCGGCAGAGTACGCCGCTTGCATCCTGGGCGCCGCCATCGCCGAAGGCTATCGCGGTCCCGTCTTCATCCAGGGCGATCACTTCCAAGCCAGCGCCAAGAAGTACGCGCAGAAGCCGAGCGAGGAGATCGAGGCTATCCGCAAGTTGACCGAGGAGGCGATCGCGGCCGGCTTCTTCAACATCGATATCGATACCTCGACGCTGGTCGACCTGTCCAAATCGACCATCCCCGAGCAGCAGGAGGTTAACTCTCGCCTGTGCGCCGAGCTCACGGCATTCATCCGAAAGCTGCAGCCCCGGGGTGTTCAGATCTCGGTCGGGGGGGAGATCGGCGAGGTGGGCGGCCACAACTCCACCGAACCGGAGCTACGCGCTTTCATGGACGGGTATCGGGCCGCGCTGGCGCCCCTCGACGGTAAGGTTCAGGGTGTGTCGAAGATCAGCATCCAGACCGGGACTTCTCACGGCGGCGTCGTCCTGCCTGACGGGACGATCGCCAAGGTCAAGGTGGATTTCGAGACGCTGGCGCGCCTGTCGCGCCTAGCGCGTGAGGCCTACGGGCTTGGCGGCGCTGTCCAGCACGGCGCCTCGACGCTCCCCGAGGACGCCTTCGCACACTTTCCCGAGGCCGGGACCCTCGAGGTCCACCTGGCCACCAACTTCCAGAACATGCTCTACGACCGGCTGCCGCCGGACCTGCTGGCCAGGATCTACAAGTTCCTGGAAGACAACTACGCGGACGAACGCAAACCCGGCATGACCGACGAGCAGTTCCACTACGGCTCCCGCAAACGCGCGTTGGGACCGTTCAAGGCGGACTTCTGGGGGCTGTCGGCGGACGTCCTGTCGAACATCGAAGACGCTTGGGGGGCGCAGTTCCAACTCCTCTTCGACAAACTAAACATCCATGGGACCCGAGATGAGGTCAGCCGCTTCGTCAAGCCGCTTCCGATCCACGTCCCCCTGG
>JBGOYQ010000208.1:0-3517 GCA_041479735.1 Anaerolineae bacterium
GCAGTCAGCCATCAGCCGTCAGCGGAGATATGCGGCCGGTGGATCACCGGGGGACGCAATCTGCAGTCGCCGATTGTCCATGGTTGAGCTTCCGCCCGTCAAGGACACTGCCAATCCATTCCCCGCCGTACCGATAGGCCTTGAAGCTGCCTGTGTTCCCTGACGGCTGAATGCTGATGGCTGACTGCTAGGTGCTAGTTACTCGCTTCTTCTCCCCCACAAGTACATTATCAATCAGCGTCGGCTTTCCGATTCGCACCGCCATGGAGAGCAGTGCGCGCTCGGCCGGACCGTCGACCTCGACCAGCGTCTCCGCATCGGCGACCGAGACATACGCTGGGCGAGCCAGCGGCTCGGACGTCAGCACGTCGGTCATGATCGCCCGCAGCCGCGCTCCGTCTCGCTCGCCCTGCTCAAACGCCTCTTCCGCGGCCGACAGAGCCCGGAACAGGACCGTCGCTGCCCGGCGCTCCTCCGACGACAGATAGGTGTTGCGGCTGGACATCGCCAACCCGTCCGGCTCTCGCACCGTCGGACACACGACAATCTCGATCGCGAAATCCAGATCGGCCGCCAACCGGCGCACGACGACTGCCTGCTGCGCGTCCTTTTGCCCAAAGTAGGCACGCCCCGGCCGGAATGCGTTGAACAGTTTGGTGACGACCGTGGCCACGCCCCGAAAATGCCCCGGCCGCCGCGCACCCTCCAGCCGGCGGGTGACCTCGTCGACAGTCACCCAGGTCTGAAATCCGGGCGGATACACCTCGCTCGCCTCCGGCGTCCAGACTAGGTCCACCCCTTCCCGCCGCAATAGATCCAGATCCCGGGAGAGGTCGCGCGGGTAGCCCTGCAGGTCCTCGGCCGGTCCGAACTGCGCCGGGTTGACGAAGATGCTCGCCGCCACGCTGGTGCACTCGGCCTTCGCCTTGCGCACGAGCGAAAGGTGTCCGTCGTGCAGGAACCCCATCGTCGGCACAAGGCCGAGCGGATCGGGCAGCCGCCCACGCTCAGCGCGCAGGTCTGCCAGCGTCTGTACCACCTTCATTCGTCCGTGCCTCCCGATTCACGCCTCAAGGCGCGGACCAGTTGCCAGAGAGTGCGGTTGACCGGCGCGGGCACGCCGACTCGAGCCGCTTCGCTCGCCACCGCCCCGTTGATCGCATCGATCTCCGTTTCCGATCCACGCCGGACGTCTTGCAGCATCGAGGAGGAATTACCCGCGGAGCTGCGCGCCACTTCGGCCGCGTACTCCCCGGCGTCCTCGAAGGGCAGCCGCGTGCCTCGCGCCCGGGCCACCTCGGCGACTTCCCGCGCCGCCGCGTCCATGAGCGCGGCCGCGGCCGGCCGCTCCAGCAGCTCCCCATTCGGGACCTGCAGCAAGGCCGTCAGCGGGTTGATCGAGGCGCTGGCCACCAGCTTGCCCCAAACCAGCGATTCAAGGTCGTCGATCCAGGCCAACGCAAAGCCGGCCTGATCGAGCAGCTCGGCCAGCGGCTCGACTCCTGCCTGCCTGGCCAGGTGCACCCGGCCGTCGGCGCTCAGGCGCACGTGTCCCGGTCCCAGGACCGTGGCCCCGACCGTCGTCACTCCCTGAACCACGCGATCCTTGCCGAGCACCTCGAGCGCTTCCCGATTCCCGAGCCCGTTTTGTAGCGTCAAAACCAACCCGTCGCTTGCCAGGCACTTCCCGAGTTGGCGGGCGACACGCGCCGTCTGGTACGACTTGACCAGGACGAGCGCCCAGCGCGTCTGACCGACCGCCCCCGGGTCAACCCGGGCGCGCACCTGGGCCACGACCTGCCCCCCAGCCGTATCGACCCTGACCCCGCCGCGCTCGATCGCCTCCACCGCCTCGCGCCAGTTGCCCAGCATGACCACCGACGCGACGGCCGACAGACGCCAGGCGAAGACGCACGCCAACGCCCCGGTCCCCGCGATCAACACCTCGGGTTTGTCACCCACCCGGACTCCCCCTCAGGCTGCGGCTGAACCGTGACCGCCCTCCGCCTTCACGAAAGTGCGCCATTCGTCATCGGACATGTCGACCGAGTGCTCGTCGGCTGGAAAAGCATGTGTTTCAACCTCGGTCTTGTAGGCTGCAAACGCCCTAGCCATCTCGCCCTGCAAGTCGGCGTACTTCTTCACGAAACGCGGCGTGAAGCGGTCGAACAGGCCGAGCAGATCGTGCGTCACCAGCACCTGCCCGTCGCAGCCGGCGCCGGCCCCGATCCCGATCGTCGGGATCTCCAGCCGCTCCGACACCCAACGCGCCAGCTTGGCCGGGACCGATTCGAGCACCAGTGAGAAGCAGCCGGCCTCTTCCAGCGCCAGCGCGTCCGCAACCAGCCTTTGGGCGGCGTCTGCCGTCTTGCCCTGCGTCCGATACCCGCCCAGCGCGTGGATCGATTGAGGCGTGAGCCCGAGGTGCCCCATCACGGGAATGCCGGCGTGGACGATCGACTGCACCGCGCCCACCCGCTCGCGACCGCCCTCCAGCTTGACCGCGTCCATCCCGCCATCTTGCAGAAACCGGCCGGCGTTGCGGACCGCTTCCTCGTCGGAGACCTGATACGAGAGGAAGGGCATGTCACCGATCAACAGCGCGTAGCGCGCCCCGCGGGCGACGGCCCGGCAATGGTGAATCATCTCGTCCATGGTGACCGGCAGCGTGGTCTCGTAGCCCAGGACGACCATGCCTAGTGAATCTCCAACCAGGATGGCGTCCAGCCCGGCCTTGTCCAGCGCGATGGCGGTGGGGTAGTCGTAGCCGGTCAGCACGCTGATGGGCTGCTGTCGCGCCTTCTTGTCACGGAAGGCGAGCACGGTCGTCTTCTTGCGGTTGGGAACTAGAGAGGGGGTTGACATGGCTTTCTCCTCCGCCGAGTGAGAAGCCCGGAAACGAAGCCCCTCCAGGCCGGAGGGGTTTGACGAGGCTCGGACGTGATCCTGCCGTCTCGGTCGGGCCCGATCCAAGCGGCAGAAGAATTATAGCAGACAGGCAGCCTGTCTCGTCGGGACAACCTGTATACTCTCGTCGGGCTCGGCCCGATGTAAGTTCGGGCCTCGCCCGAGGCACGTCGCAACGCCATCGACCTTCCGCCTCGAGCCCAGGAGAACGACCATGATGCCGGACACCCCCGAAGCCGCTGCCGAAATGCTCCGAGGTATGCTGCAGCCCTGGGACCAGGCGCTGCTCAACCCGGCCGCTACGCAGCAGGGCGTCCTCCGGGGCCTGTTGGCCGACTACTCCAAAACCGAGTACGGACGCCAGCACGGCGCGTCCGAAGTCTCCACGCTCGACGAATACCGCCGCCGCTTCCCGGTTGCGACCTACGACGAGTTCAAACCGATTATTACCCGAGTGATGGCCGGCGAGGTGGGCTTGCTGTTATGGGAGGACCCGATCGGCTGGGCAATCACCCGGGGCACGACTCGTGGCGAGTCCAAGTTCATCCCCATGACCCCCACCGATCTTCGACTGCGCCTGAGTGCCGGCCGGGCCATGATGAACTACGCC
>JBGOYQ010000209.1:0-3497 GCA_041479735.1 Anaerolineae bacterium
TCACCGAGCCGGCACATGAGCGGGGGCCCAGGACTAGTGGCCAAGTTACACATCTGCGTGATCTTTGGCGGGCGGTCCGGCGAGCATGAGATTTCGCTCCGCTCGGCGCGCTCGGTACTGGACGCGTTGGACAGGTCCAGGTACGAGGTCACGTCGGTCGGCATCACGCAAAACGGCCAGTGGTTCGCCGGGCCGAACGTCCTGGAGGCATTTCAGAGGCGCTCGACCCAGGGCCTGGAGCCCGTAGTCATACTGCCGGAACCGGGCCATAAGGCCCTGTTCAGATGGACTGGTGGCAAGGCTGAGCCCTTGAGCGAGATCGACGTGGTCTTCCCGGTCCTGCACGGAACGTACGGCGAGGACGGCACGATCCAGGGCTTGTTCGAGATGGCCGACCTTCCCTATGTCGGCGCGGGTGTGCTGGCGTCGTCTGTGGCCATGGACAAGGAACTGTTCAAGCGGGTGATGCAAGACCACGGGATCCCGGTCGCTGAAGGCGTGCTTGTGCAGGCACAGCAGCTGGCGGAAGCACCGGAGAGGGCGGTCGAGCTGGCCGAGTCGGCCAGTACCTACCCGCTCTTCGTCAAGCCCGCCAACCTGGGCTCTTCTGTCGGCGTAAGCAAGTGCACCAATCGGTCGACGCTGTATGACGGGCTGGTGGACGCGGCGCGCTATGACCGCAGGATCCTGGTCGAGCGCGGCATCGACGCGCGCGAGATCGAGGTCAGCGTCCTGGGCAATGAGGAGCCGGAGGCTTCGCTCCCGGGCGAGGTCATCCCCGGGGATGAGTTCTACAGCTATCGGGCCAAGTACCTGGACGACACGTCGGAGCTGTTGATCCCGGCGCCATTGGATGAAACCACCACGGAGGCCGCCCGCCGGCTGGCGGTCGAGGCCTTCAGGGCAATCGACGGAGCAGGCATGGCGCGAGTCGATTTCTTGCTGGAGCGATCGACCGGCCGCCTGATCCTGAACGAGATCAATACGATACCGGGGTTCACCAGCATCAGCATGTACCCGAAGCTGTGGGAAGCGTCCGGGATCACCTACCCGGAACTGATGGACCGGCTGATCGACCTGGGGCTGGCGCGCCAGCGGCAGAAGGATGGCCTGTTGCGCTCTTACGGGGGAGCAGGATGACATTGACGGACCGGGCCCTCGGCCACCCGAAGACGCGTTCGGAACGCGCCCGTGCACGCCGGGCGCGGGTAACGCGCGAGGTGGAGCCGGTCGCCCGCGAGGCGCGGATTCGCCCGGCCGGCCGGCAGCGGGTCCGGCGCCGATACGACCTGGCGTTGCCCTCCGCCGGGGCCGCCGTCCGGCTCCCGGCCTTGCCGGTCGTACGCTTCGGGCCGCGCCTGATGAGCGCGCTGTTGCTGGCCGCCACCCTCTTCGCGCTTCAACATGCCTTCACCGCGCCGGGTTTCCGGGTGGGTGAGGCGAGTGTGCTGGGAAGCCGAATCGTAAGCATCCCACAGGCGCGCTCGATGGCCGGCGTGGGCGGGCTTTCGGTCTTCGAGATCGATCCGGCCGAGGCAGTGCGTAGGCTGACGTCACACCCGGAGGTCGCCTCGGCCCGGGTGACCGTGGGCTGGCCCAACCAGGTCGAGATCGAGCTGACCGAACGGCACCCGATGGTCGAGTGGAACGACGCCGGCCGGATCTGGTGGATCTGTCCCGACGGAGTGGCCTATTTGCAGCATGGAGACTGGCCGGGGTTGGTGCAGATCGCCAGTGAAAAGAAATCGCTTAATATCACGAATGACCCGCTGGCGCAGGTCATCCCCATTGCGGTGATGCGCGCCGCCGCCGTGCTCAACGCGCAGCTCCCGCAGGCGGCCCAGCTGCTGTACGACCCGGACCACGGCCTGGGCTTCCAGGATTCTCGGGGCTGGGCAGCATTCTTCGGGGTGGAAGGCGACATGGTCTTGAAAGCGCGCATCTACGAGGCGCTGGCCGCCGTGCTTGAAAGCAGCAAGGCGCGCGTCGGGTTCGTCAGTGTCGAAGACCCGGCGACGCCTTATTACCGTCAGACGAGGTAGCGTTTCGTGGCTGGCATCATCGGAACCGACGACACGATTTTCGTAGGGCTCGACATCGGGACCACCAAGGTCTGCACGCTGGTGGGTCAACTCGATGCGGACCGCAACCTGCGGGTGATAGGCGTCGGGATCGTGCCGTCGGCCGGCATGCGCAAGGGCGGGGTGGTCAATTTGGAAGCCCTGGCCCGCGCCATCGAGATGTCGAAGGACAAGGCCGAGCGCACTTCAGGCTATGAGATCAGCTCGGCCCTGATCAGCCTGTCGGGGGCGCAGATCGCCTCGCAGAACAGTAAGGGCATGGCTGGCGTTTCCGGGCGGACCATCTCACAGGACGACGCCAACCGGGCGTTGGACGCCGCCCGGTCTATCGCCATCCCCTTCAACCGCCAGGTCGTACACGTCGTGCCCCGCGGCTACGTCGTGGACGGCCAGGACGGCATTCGATCGGCGTTGGGGATGCACGGCTACCGGCTGGAGGTCGAGGCGCACATCATCACGGCCGGCGCCACGGCACTGCGCAATATGGAGAAGTGTCTGGAAGCAGCCGGCGTCGGCGTCGACGCGTGGGTCATCAGCGCGCTGGCCTCGGGCGAGGTCGTCCTGACCGAGACCGAGCGCGAGATGGGCGTGGTCGTGTGCGACATCGGCGGAGGGACGACCGACATCGGCATCTATATCGAGGGCGCCGTGTGGCACACGGCCGTAATCCCCGTAGGCGGCGACCACCTTACGAGCGACATCGCCCAGGGGCTGCACCTGCCGCTGGAGACGGCCGAATCCGTCAAACGGCGGCACGGGCACGCCCGCCTGAGCATGTTGGATCCGCTTCAGGCCTTCGCCGTCAGGCCCTTCGGGGTCGAGCAGCCGGTCCAGATCCGTTGCGTGGATCTGGCGGCGATCCTGGAGCCGCGGGTGGAGGAGCTGTTCGGGCTGGTCCGCCAGGAGATCAAACGCTCCGGATACGACGGCCTGCTTCCGGCGGGAGTGGTCCTGACGGGAGGGACGAGCCAACTTCCGGGGATCCGCGAAGTCGCCGGCGACGTGCTGCGCCTGCCGGTCCGATCGGCTCAGCCGGAGGGATTGCGCGGGTTGGTGGATCAGCTGCACACGCCGGCGTACGCCACCAGCCTCGGCCTGCTGCACTGGGCCCGTCTGCAAGATGAGCAGATGCTCCTGGCCGGGCGCGGTCGGCTGGGCATGGTTCTGCCCCGGTTCGACCTGAGCCGGGCGGCGGAGTACTTGAGACGATTACTACCGGGGTGAGACCCCAGAGGCAGCGGCAAGGCACCGAAGTTGCATCTTATCAAGATCGAGGAGGAGGGACGCAATGCAACCAGTACCGCAGATGGAGTCGTTCGCAAGGATCAAGGTCATCGGCGTCGGCGGCGGAGGTACGAATGCCGTCAACCGGATGATCGAGGAAGGCCTGGCGGGGATCGAGTTCGTCGGGATCAA
>JBGOYQ010000210.1:0-3471 GCA_041479735.1 Anaerolineae bacterium
CCCTGCGGACCGCGCAGCGGGGCGGCAGACAGGTCGATCTCGACCGGCGTCCCGTCCCGCCGCACGCGGGTCAACTCCACGCCGGTGATGCTCTCCCCCGCGTAAACCCGATCGGTCATCCCATGGAACCCCGCCAGCTCGTCCGCCGAAACGAAGGGCACATCTCCGCCGATCACATCCTCGGCCGGCCAGCCGAAGATCCTCTCGGCCGCCGGATTCCACAGTTGGATATTGCGCTCGGGGTCGACCATGATCACGGCCAGGGGTGAAGCCTGAATGATGGCCTGGAAGGTGTCGCTCAATTGGCGCAGCGCTTCCTCGGCCCGTTTTCGCTCGGTGATATCCGTCACGATTCCCAGAATGGCGGAGGAGCCGCCGTGCTTGATGAGCTTAGTGGCGTTGATGGCGAACCGCCGCTGGCCATCCTTGGCGCAAATGGTGTATTCGTAGGGCGCCACCTCCTCGCCCTTGGCGTGTGCGACGAATCGCTGGCGGATGAAGTCGCGGTCCTCCGGTGCGATCAAAGACATGAAATCGAAGTCGCTCGCCAGTAGCTCTGCCTGGGCGTAGCCGATCTGCTCGGTGCAGGCCGCGTTGGCGTAGACGAGCCGCCCACCCTGGTTGATGAAGATCATGTTGGGCGAATTGTCGGCCAGCCCGCGGAACTGCTCTTCCGACTCACGCAGGTCCTGAACGGCTTCGACCTGCTCCGTGATGTCCCTGGCAAACACGGCCATCCGGGAGACAAAGCCCTCGTCATCGAAGATGGGGTAGACGCTGTTGTCGTACCAGCGTGACTGGCTGCGGTCGGTGAAACGCGCCGCCTGACCGGTGCGCACGACCTCCCGGAATCGCCGCCGCCTGCCCTGTGCGATGTCGGGCGGCAGGAGGGCATCGATGTTGGCCCCGATCAAGTCCTCGGGCGTCCGCCGCGCCAGCCTGGCCAGCTGCTCGTTCAAGGCCAGAATGGTCCCGCCGGAATCCATCAGGAATCCCACATCCGGCGAGGCGTTCAGCAGCGCCCGCAGCGTCTCCTCCGCCTGCTTGCGCTGGGTGACATCCGACAAGACACCTTGCCGGTAACGCCCCTTGTCTTCGTCGCCGAGCACGACCGCTTGGTCGCGCACCCACACGACCCGCCCATCCCGGGCCCTCAGCCGATATTCCTCATCGAACGGGACGCCCGTCTGGTTCGTGATCTCGTTCTGCGTCTGAAATCGAGGCAGGTCCTCAGGGTGTATCAATCGAAGCCAGATGTTGGAATCGGCCGCCCACTCCTCGGGCGAGTAACCCAGCATGGCCTCGATTTGCGGGCTCATGTAGACAGCCCCGCCGGACTCGTCTACCCGGTCCATGTAGACGGCCGCCGGACTTTGCTCGACGAGGGCACGGAAGCGGCTCTCAGCCAGCTGCAGCGCCTGGCGGGCCTGCTTCTGCTCACTCATGTCAGTGAACACCGCCAGCGTGCCGTCGAATCTCCCCTCCCTCATACGCGGGGCGCCACTGACCCTCGACGGCATGCGCGTCCCGTCCTTGCGGATCGTATCTACTTCGTAATGATCCGCGAGCCCTAGCCGGCGGCGTTCGTCGGCTGCCTCGACCAGCGGCCATTGCTCCTCGGCGATCACCTGTCGGGTGTGCATCCCCACGAGTTCGCCCGGAGCGTAACCCAACATCCTCGCGGCCGCCGGGTTGCCGAACACGAATCGCCCTTCGGCGTCGGTTACCAGGATCCCCTCCGCCATGTTCTGGACAATGTCCTCGTGGAACTCCTCCAACCGACGGAAGGCGGCCTCCTCCTGTTGTCGCAGGATGGCGGCCCCGAGCGCCCCCGCCGCCGCCCGCAAGGCGTCGATCTCGCCCTCGGTCCACTCTCGCTCCTGTCCGCACGCATCGTAGCCAAGGAAGCCCCACAGGTTCGAGCCGATGAACACCGGGACCAACAGCAGCGAGAGGATATCCTGACCCTTGAGCATCTCCTGCTCAGCGGTCTCGAATTCGTCCATGTTGCCTGCCACGACGCCCCCGGCCTCCAGGATCTGACTCCAACGGGCAAACCCGCCGGTGTCGCGCGGGACGTCCTGCGTGCCCTGAGCCCCGATCTGCGAGGCCGTTCCCGGCGCCGTCCACTCATACCGCTGGCTGACCAGTCGCCGGCCGTCCTCTCCGGCGTGGCATTGGAACAAATAGGCGCGGCTGGCCGCGGCCGCTTGACCGAGCCGGGCTAAGACCGCCTCGATCGATTCTGCCCACTCCGCCGTCCGGAGAAATCGCTCGGCCGCGTAGGCTACGGCTTCTAGCACCGCCTCCCGGCGTCGTAAGGCCTCCTCAGCTTGCTTGCTGTCTGTGATCTCCGAGATGGCCCACAACGTGCGCGCCTGGTCTCCGTTCTGGGAGTCGACCAGCTGTCCTCGGGCACGAAACCACAACTCGGCTCCGGACATCGTCAGGGGATACTCAATCACCTGCGGCTCATGCGTATCGATCAAGCGCCGAATGGCCTGCAGGAAGACGTTGGCCACCTGCTCGGGAAGGACCTCGCGAACCGTGTGCCCGATCATCTCCTCCCGCGGCAGGCGCAACAGGCCGGGATCGCGCGTGACGACATCGACGTAGCGTCCGTCCGCGTCGTAGACGATCAAGATGTCATCGACGGCTTCGACGATGCTCCGCAGGTAGGCTTGCGACTCCTGTAACCGCATCTCCGACTGGCGGCGGGCGGTCACATCGGCGATGAAGCCCTCCAGAATCAATTCGCCGTCCTCCGTCCTACCCACACATTGCCCTTGCTCCCAAACCCAGCGCACTTCCCCACCCGCGGTATGAATGCGGTACTCAAGCTGGAAGGGTTTGTCCTCACCGATGCTCGCCTGCACCGCATCCCAGACTGTCTGTCGATCATCTGGATCGATCAGCTCTGCATAGCTCAGTCTGCGGTTCTGCACCAAATCGTTCGGCGCATAACCGGTCAACGCCAGGCATCCCTGGCTGACAAATTCCATGGTCCACGTAGTGTCATTGCGACATCGGTAGGCCATCCCCGGCAGGTTGCTCATCAATGTCGCCAGCTGACGGCGGCTTTCGAGCAACTCGCCCTCGGTACGCTCGCGCTCGGACACATCCCGGATCTGTGCCAGAATCAGCCGCCGCCCTTCCGCCTCGAACGACCCCACGCGCAGCTCGACCGGGAAGGTCGAACCGTCCTTGCGGCGATGGCTGCCGTGCAGCGTGACCGGGCCATGCTGGGCGATGTTCTCCCACAGGCTTGGAAGCGTCGAGGCTTGCTGCCCGGCCTCGATGTCGGACACATGTAGACCGAGCATCTCCTCCCGCGTGTAGCCCAGGCTCTCACACGCCTGGCGGTTGACATCGATGATCTTGCCCTGCATGTCGTGAAGCACCAGGGCGTCGACGGCGCGCTCCACCAATGTTCGGAAGCGTTTCTCACTCTCCAGCAGCGCCAGCTGCACA
>JBGOYQ010000211.1:0-3466 GCA_041479735.1 Anaerolineae bacterium
CCATCCTGGCCATCCACGCCGGTGCCGGGGGAACCGACTCGCAGGACTGGGCCGCCATGCTCCAACGCATGTACTTGCGCTGGGCCGAACGGCGCGGCTTCCAGACCGAAGTCCTGGACCTGAGCGATGGCGAGGAAGCCGGCATCAAGAGCGCGACGACCGCGGTTAACGGCGACTTCGCCTTCGGAAATCTGAAGGCCGAACGCGGCGTTCATCGGCTGGTGCGCCTGTCGCCTTTCGACTCGGCCCACCGCCGCCATACGTCCTTCGCCCTGGTCGAGGCCTACCCCCAGGTCGAGAAGGACGCCGATGTGGAGATCAATGCAGCCGACCTGCGGATCGACACCTACCGCTCGGCCGGTGCGGGCGGGCAGAACGTACAGAAGAACGAGACCGCGATTCGCATCACGCATATTCCGACGGGTATTGTGGTGACCTGCCAGAACGAACGCTCCCAGACTCAGAATCGCGAGAACGCAATGCGAGTCTTGCGCGCCAGGCTGCTCGACCTGCAACGGGAGAAACAGGAAGAGGAGCTCGCTCAGATCAAGGGCGCACACGTCAAAGCCGAGTGGGGAAGCCAGATCCGGTCGTACGTGCTTCACCCATACCAGATGGTCAAGGATCACCGCACCAGCTTCGAGGTCGGCAATACGGCCGCGGTCCTGGATGGTGAGCTGGACGGCTTCATCGAGGCCTATCTGCGAGCGGCGATCGGCACGGCCGGCTAGCTCGCCTTGATGGGCCTGTGCCTATCTGCTATAATCCGTCGGCTCACACCCGAGAGGAGGAACTCGCGTGGCGCTATACCTCAACCTGGCGATGATTGTCGTGTCCATCGCCATGATCCTGATCATCATTCTCCAGAGCCGAGGCGCCGGCCTTGGAGGCTTGAGCGGGGGCGACTTTGGCGGCACGGGGTACCATGTGCGCCGAGGCATCGAGCGCCTGCTGTTCAATCTGACCATCGGCCTGAGCGTGGTGTTCTTCGCCCTGGCGATGATCTCGGTCATCACCGGCGGGTAATCCACCACACGGCCTTCCCCTCCGGACCACGCGCCTCGAACTGATCCCGTGAAGAAGCTTCGCTGGCAACTACTCATCGCCTTGGGCGGGCTGATCCTCATTGCCGGCCTTTTGTTCGGCCAGATGCCGGGGGCCGAGGTCACGGCGCCTCAGCCCGTCCGCGGTGGCATCTACGTTGAGGCCGACGTCGGCACGCCCGTCCGCCTCAACCCGGTGCTCGACTCGTACAACCAGATTGACAGGGACCTCGACCGCTTGATCTATAGCGGACTGATCCGGTTCGACAGCCGGGGCCTCCCCAAGGCCGACCTGGCGGCCAGCTGGGCCGTCTCGGCCGACGGCAAGACTTACACCTTCGCCATCCGCCCCGACGCCATCTGGCACGACGGCCAACCGGTCTCCAGCGACGACGTCATCTACACCTTCTCCAAACTCCAGGATCCTGACTACCCCGGCCCGGCAGACCTGCACGAGATGTGGAAGCAGATCAAGGTCGAGAAGCTCGACGACCGCAGCGTGCAGTTCACCCTTCCCGAGCCGTACGCGCCCTTCCTGGACTACCTGTCCTTGGGACTGCTCCCCGAACACTTGCTTCGGGGCGTCTCAGCTAAGGCCCTCATCGATCACCCATACAACCTGCATCCGATCGGAACCGGGCCGTTCCGATTCGATCGATTCGTCACCGACGGCGCCCGGATCACCGCAATCAGCCTGGCCGCGTTCGACAAATACTACGGCGAACACCCGTATCTGCAAGGCGTCGAGATGCGCTTCTATGCTGATTTCAAGGGGGCGCTGGATGCTTTTCAGGCCGGGCAGGTTCAGGGACTTGGCAGAGCCTCTGAGGCCGAGCTGCCGCCGCTTCTGCAGGACCCGAAGGTCTCCACCTACTCCGCCCGCCTTCCTTCCGCCGGCATCGTCTTTCTTAACTTGAAGAATCCGGAGAAGACATTCCTGGCCGACAAGCTGGTCCGGCAGGCGTTGCTCCTGTCGATCAATCGCCAGGCGTTGATCGATCGTTTCCTGGGCGGGCAAGCTTCCGTCGCCGTCGGGCCGATCCTGCCTGGGTCGTGGGCTTTCGCTGCCGGCCTGGAGCCCACGCGATACGACCCGGACCGGGCGGCCAACCAGCTCACCGCCGCCGGTTACGTCCTGCCGGCCGGCGCCGCGCCCGGAAGCCCCGAGTACGTCCGGGCGAAGGCCAAGCTCAGCCTGGCCTTCGAGCTCGCCCACGCCGACGACCCCACCCACACGTCTGTGGCCAAGGCGATCCAGGCGAACTGGGCATTGATCGGGGTCCAGGTGACCTTGAAGCCGGTGTCCGCCGATACTCTGCTCAAGGGCGTTCTGGAGCCGAGGCAGTTCGAAGCTGCGCTGACCGACCTCAATCTGTCGCGCTACCCCGACCCGGATCCGTATCCCTTCTGGCACGACTCCCAGGTCGACACCGGCCAGAACTACTCCGGGTTCGTCGATCGCAATACCAGCATCTGGCTCGAGGAGGCCCGCACCAACCCGGACATCAGCCAACGGACCGGGTTGTACCGCAGCTTCCAACACCGCTTCTTGGACCAGGTGCCGTCGCTGTTGCTCTACTACCCGGTGTACACATTCGCGGTCGACGCGCAGGTTCAGGGGATCACCGTCGGCCCGATGGTCGACCCCAGCGATCGCTTCGCATCCATCGGACGATGGTATTTGATCGTCCGCAGGGCGGGCACTGCGTCTTCGACGACGCCGACGCCGTAGCCCCCCCAACCGGCGTGGTATAATCCGCCCCGCTCGTGCCCAAGGCACAATCTCATTCCCAGGAAGGTGCTGAAGTGGAAGTCGCTGAACGCCCTGCCGGCAGAGTAGCCCTCGCCACCCTCCAGCCGGGCATGGAGTTCCAAGGTAAGGTGACCAAGATTGAGTTGTTCGGTGCCTTTGTCGACATCGGCGCCGAGCGCGACGGGCTGGTGCACATCTCGATGCTGCGCAAGGAGCGGGTCAATCGCGTCGAGGACGTCGTAACGGTCGGGCAGGAGGTGCAGGTCTGGGTGCAGTCGGTCGATCCCACCAGCCACCGGCTCGAGCTGACGATGATCCGGCCGGTGCTGCTGAAATGGAAGGACATCAAGCCCGGGTTGCGGGTCAAGGGCACGGTGGTCAAGATCGAGAAGTTCGGGGCCTTCGTCGATGTGGGGGCGGAGCGGCCGGGTCTGGTTCACGTGTCCGAGATGAGCGACGACTACGTGACCGACCCGACTGACATCGTCAAGGAAGGCGATCAGGTCGAAGCGGTCGTGATCGATTCGGATCGCAGCAAGCGGCAGATCCGACTGAGCATGAAGCAGGCGGCGGTTCTCCCAGCCGAAGAGGTGGAAGAGGAAGCGCCAGTTCCCTCGGCGATGGAATTCGCTCTGCGGCAGGCGATGGACGAGTCCGAGGGGCCGACGCC
>JBGOYQ010000212.1:0-3461 GCA_041479735.1 Anaerolineae bacterium
GTCGATTACACGCGCCACGCCCGCTACTGGGAAGAGGCCTTCAACGGCGTCGTGATGCGTATGGCCATCCTGGCCTCCATCCTGGGGGCGATGGAGTAAAGAATGCCGTCAGCCGTCAGCAGCGAGCAGCTTCCCGCTGGCCAAAGGCAGGCGAGGTGGAGTCGACGAGTCTGAGCTCACTGCTAACAGCCGGGAGCTGATGGCTGACCGCTAGTTGCTAATTGATGGGTCCTCATTCCTTTCCTGAGGGAGGAGCTTTTCATGCAAACCGATCTTCGCGGGCGCGACCTCATCGGTGATCTCGACTTCAGTCGGGAAGAGGTCGAGACAGTCCTGGACGTGGCCTTCGACCTGAAACGCAAGCGGGCATTGGGGGAGCCTCATGCTTACTTGCGGGACAAGGTACTGGCGATGTTGTTCTTCTTTAGCAGCACGCGCACGCGTGGCTCGTTCGAGGCCGGCATGGCGCAGCTGGGCGGCCACGGCGCGTTCATCGAATCCAAGACCACGCAGATCGCGCATGGCGACACTCCCAAGGAGATCGGGGAGATCTTCGGCCGGTACTTCGATGGAATCGCCATCCGCCATGTCGATTGGGGCGTGGGAAACGGCTACTTGAACGCGGTGGCGGAGCATTCCCGCGTGCCGGTGCTCAATATGCAGTGCGAGGTCTACCACCCATTCCAGTGCTTGGCCGACCTGATGACGATCATGGAGAAAAAAGGCAGGGACCTGCGTCGCAAGAAGATGGTCGTCTCCTGGGCCTATGCCGCCTCGTATCAGAAGCCGATGTCGGTTCCTCAGTCGTTGATGCTGCAGATGCCGCGTTTCGGGCTGGATGTCGTCCTGGCCCACCCGCCGGAATTCAAGCTGATGCCCGACGTGATGGATAAGGCACGCGAGCAAGCCCGCCAGTTTGGTGCCGGCTTCGAAGTCGTCGACGACATGGAGAAGGCCTTCAAGGACGCCGACATCGTGTACGCCAAGTCGTGGGGCGCAATGATGACGACGACCGACCAGGAGGAAGGCGCCAAGATCATCCAGAAGTACAAGTCCTGGATCACCGACGAACGCAAAATGAAGCTGGCCAAGGCCGACGCGATCTACATGCACCCGCTGCCGGCCGACCGCAACATCGAGGTGACGGACTCGGTCATTGACAGCGCCCAGAGCGTTGTGTACGACGAGGCCGAGAACCGCCTGCACGCCCAGAAGGCGGTCATGGCGTTGACGATGAAATGAAGGAAGCAGTCAGCCATCAGCATTCAGCTGTCAGCCTCCAGCACTTAGCACTAGCAGCTGATGCCTGGACGCTCGCGTACTGGGATGAATGAGGAGTCGATCATCACAATAGCAGAGAAAGCCGACTCCGGTAGCTTATGGCAAGTCGCTCGAAGCTAATTGCTGGATGCCAGCTGCCCTTATCCAGCTCCTACTCGCCGGCCGCGCCAAGAGGAGACACATCTCATGAGCCAGTCAACTGCCCGTAAGCTCGCGATCGTCGCCGTAGGCGGCAACTCGCTGATCAAGGACGCGCAGCACCAAACGATCCCCGACCAATACGCCGCAGGCGTGGAGTCCATGAAGCACATTGTCGGGATGATCGAGGCCGGTTGGGACGTGGTGATTACGCACGGCAACGGCCCCCAAGTCGGCTTCATCCTGCGGCGGGCGGAGCTGGCGCTGCACGAGTTGCACATGGTGGCGCTGGACTATTGCGGGGCGGACACCCAAGGGGCCATCGGGTACATGTTCCAGCGGGCCCTCTACAACGAGTTCCGCGAACGCCGGATCGAGAAGCAAGCGGTCACGGTGGTCACGCAAACGCTGGTGGATCGCAACGACCCTGCCTTCCAGAAGCCGAGCAAGCCCATCGGTTCGTTCATGGACGAATCGACGGCGGCGAAGAGGCGGGATGCGGACGGCTGGGCCGTGGTGGAGGACGCCGGGCGGGGCTGGAGGCGCGTGGTGCCGTCGCCCATACCCGTGCGTATTATCGAGCAGGCGCCGATCCAGAACCTCATTCAGGCTGGCTTCGTCGTCATCAGCACCGGAGGCGGAGGCATCCCGGTCGTCGAGGACGAGGCCGGCAACCTGACCGGGGTGGAGGCGGTGATCGACAAGGACTTCGGTGCCTCCATCCTGGCGTCGGACGTCGGCGCGGATCTATTCCTGATCACCACGGCTGTGGAAAAAGTCGCTCTAAACTACAATAAGCCCAACCAGCAGTGGCTGGACAAGATGACCCTGGCAGAGGCCAAGCGATACCTGGCGGAAGGCCATTTCGCCAAGGGCAGCATGGAGCCCAAGATCAGGGCCATCATCCAGTACTTGGATCGGCGCGGCAAGGAAGCTCTCATCACGAATCCGGAGAACATCGAACGGGCGCTGGCCGGCAAGACGGGCACGCGCATCGTGCCTTGAGCCCGGCTGCGTGAGGGGAAGGAGGTGAAGCAAGTAAATCCTGCCTGCTGGCTCGTGAGCATCATGGTCCCCGAGGTCTATCGAATAGGAGGAGTTTGAGATGCCTAGCAACAAGATGTGGCGCGTCGCCAGCCTGATGGTGATCGTCGCCATGCTGGCTGCGGCCTGCGGCGGGGCAACTACGCCCGCCCCTGCCGTTACGACCGCTCCGCCCGCCGCCACCGAGGCGCCGGCCGCAACCCAAGCCCCGGCCGCGACCGCAGCGCCGGCTACAGCTGCGGCGTTTAAGATCCCCGACATTACGGCCGGCAAGTTCAATGTAGTCATGGTCGATATCGGCTACGCGAGCGATGGCGGCTGGTCCCAGGCGCACACCGAAGGCGCACTGTGGCTGGTTACCCAGGATCCGACCATCGCGGTGCAGTACGTCGAGGCCGTCCCGCCAGGCCCGGACGCCGAGGCGGTCATGCGCTCGCTGGCTCGGAAGGGCTTCGACCTGATCATCGGATCGACCTTCGAGTTCGGCCCGACCATGGAAGCCCTGGCCGGAGAGTTCCCCAAGGTCAACTTCCTTCACATCTCGGGCTACCGCAGCAACGGTAAGAACTTCGGCAATCTGTTCGGCGCCATGGAAGACATGAAGTATCTGGCCGGCATGGTCGCCGGGGCGCGGGCTAAGGCCGACGGCAACACCAAGTTCGGCTATGTCGCACCGTGGCCGCTGCCGGAGGTCATCCGGCTGGGGAACGCCTTCATGATCGGGGCCAAGACGACCTGCCCCGAGTGCACCATGGAAGTTCGCTGGATCAACACGTGGTATGACCCCGACAAGGAGAAGCAGGCCGCTCAGTCCCTGCTCGACGCGGGCGTCGATATCGTGCTCATCGGCTCCGACACACCCGGCCCGCTGGTAGCAGCCGCCAACGGAGGGAAATGGGCCTTCACCTACGACTACGTCAACTCCTGCAAGCCGGCGCCGGACAAGTGCCTGGGCACCCCGTACTGGAACTGGGGTCCGGCCTACCTGAAGATCGTCA
>JBGOYQ010000213.1:0-3441 GCA_041479735.1 Anaerolineae bacterium
AGCGCCAGCGGGATCGAGGCTTCCCAACTCCCGGGTCGGTGCGCCAGGACATCTTGCAGGACAGGCAAGGCGCGGTCGAGATGGCCCAACCGGAGCAGAAGCTCGCCGTATTCAGCCAGACAGCGCAAGTCGGTCGGGGCGATGCGGACCGACTTCTCGGCGGCCTCCAACGCTTCACTAATGCGCCCGCGATGCTTCAACCAGCCGGCATAGGCGTGGAGTAGGGCAGCGTTGCCCGGAGTCGCCTGGATCGCGGCCGCCAGGGTCGTGCCCGCGGCCGAGACATCGCCCGCCGCTGCCTGGCAATCGGCCAAGGCGATCCAAGCTTCGGCTTGCCGGGGGGAAAGCGTGACGGCCTTGTCCAGGAATTGGAGCGCCTTCTCATGTTCACTCGAAGCCATGTATGCGCGCCCGAGCGTCACCAGGGCCGGAACATTGTCGGGCTCCGATTCGAGCAGCGAGGCGCATGTCCCACGCGCCAGCTCGGCATGACCGGCCTGCAGGGCGCACTCGGCCAGCGTGGCGCGGTCGCCCTCGTGGGTTCCCGCGAGGACCTGCCAGTGGGGCAGGGCGGCCTGCGCTTGGCCGTTCGCCTGCAGGGCCATGGCGAGCGTGCGGCGCGCCTCATCGTTGTTCGGGTCCAACGCCAGGACGACGGTCGCGTGCGAGGCGGCGATTTCGTGGCTGCCTGCCGCCTCCAGCATCTCGGCCAGCCGCTGCCGGGCAGGAGCATCCGCGGGCATGGCCTTTGCATGCGCGCCGGCGATTTGGATCGCGGACGTCGTTTCCCCAATCTCCATCAGGGCCTGCGCCAAGCGGCTGAGCCAGCCCGGCTGGACCGAGACCGCACTGAGGGCCGACTCGGCCGCATCAGCCAAGATCGTCGAAGCGTGATCGGATTCGCCGAGCTCCATGAGCGCAACTCCAGCGGCCACCTTTTCCTCGACGGTCTGTGGGTCGATGGGCAATGCCGCCAGGGCGTCCTGGGGCCGGTGTTGGGCTGCCAGGGCGGCGGCCAGGCGTGCCCGGCGCTCCGGGGTCGCGCGTGTGCGCACGGCCTGCTGCAGGGCCTCGAGCTCGACGATGCCCTCACCTTCCATGCGGGCGGCCTGGGCCAGATCATCCGCGACCTGGGCTGACCCGTCGACAGCGGTCTCCCATGCTCGCGTGAGCGATTGGCGGGCAGCGGCAAATTCGCTTCGGGCAAGCTGACCGGCAGCAAGTCGCCGCAGGCCGTCAACCGACCTGACTTCCTCCATACTCTTTGCCGTCGGCCCTTGCGCCGTGCCCAACGCTTGCGCCAGGGCAGTCTCGCCGCGGCGCAGGAGCGTCGGAATCAGCGGCGCGGTCGAACCACCAAGCGCTTGCTCGAACTCCCGCGCCGCCTCGGCCAAGTTGGAACTCGCCAGGACTGCATTGGTCGCCAGGAGAAGCCCATCCTCGCCGGCCTGACCCACAAGCTGCGAAAGGATCTCCCCCCGCTCGGGCAGCTCCGACCAGGCGCAGGCCAGGGGCGACCGCCAGGCGGCGACGTCACGCAGCAGGCGGGCGACGACCTTGGTACGGCCTTCGGGCTGTGACGCCTCCCGGACCAGGCCGACGCCGAGAAGGGCTACGCTTTCGAGGTCGATGTCTGCCCGTGGTCGCACATCGGTCATCGCCCCCCAAACGGCCTCCAGGCGAGATTCCAGTCCGGCGGGAAGCGACGCTGTGCCGGCCGGGACGGATGACAGGCCCAGGGCGTGGCGGGCAAGGGCCGCCGGCGTCAAATCCATGGCCGCTGCGTCGGAAGAGACGAATCCTGGTCGGTGCACGGCCGCCCAGGCCTCCGGCACCCGCAACAGGCGCCGCAAGATGTCGGGGATCTCACCCGGGGAAAGCAAGCTGCTCAGCAAGGTTAGGACGGCGGCATCGGTGAGCATGATTGACTCCAGGAATCAGGCGACGGGCCAATGGATCTGGGTGAGCACCCAATACGCGGCCGAGATCATCAGCGAGCCGAAGAACACCAGAAACACGCCGACCCCGCTGGCAGTCCGCACGAGCTGATTGATGGCCAGGACAAGATCGGAGGCGCTGGTGACCAGCCCCGTGGCGTCCTGGGCCAGGCCTTTTTGGCCGAGCTGGGCCGTATGGGCGGCCAGGGCCTGTACCTCTTTCGAGTAGCCGCGGGTCATCAGGACGAAGATGCCCAACAAGACGCACAGCGAGCCCAGTGCAAAGACGGCTGCGGCCATGATGGTTTGGAGATCGCGGAGGGAGATGGGAATCATGTTCGCCTCCAGGCAGAACGGTCTGGAGGCAGCAGGTGCAAGGAGCGTGCCAAGCTGGGCTTAGGCGGGCTGGGATTGGAACTCCGGCGGGAGGTGCCGGAGGTCGATCGTGTCTTCGTCGCAGAACAGCATGGCGCGTTCGATGACGTGGCGGAGCTCGCGGATGTTGCCGGGCCAGCGTTGGGCCTTGAGCGCATCGATCGCCCGCGGGGTGATGCCGGCCACGCTGTTCCCGGTGCGCTGGTTGATCTGGCGGATGAAGGTCCCGACGAGCGCCGGGACGTCGCCGATTCGTTCCCTCAGAGGGGGCAGGTGCAGGTCGACGACCTTGAGCCGGTAGTACAGGTCTTCCCGGAAAGTGCCGTCGTGCGTCATGGCCGGCAGATCACGATTAGAGGCAGCCAGGATCTGTGTGTCGACGGTAATCTCGTTCACGCCACCGACCCGACGGAACCGCTGCTCATCCAGGACCCGCAACAGTTTGGCCTGCATGTCGAGCTTGGTCGAGGAGATTTCATCCAGGAACAGGATACCGGTGTCGGCCACCTCGATCAAGCCGGGCTTGCGCTTGACCGCGCCGGTGAAGGCCCCAGCCTCGTGCCCGAACAACTCTGATTCGATCATCGTCTCGGGCAGGGCGGCGCAGTTGATGGGCACGAAGGGTTTGTCGGCGCGGGGTCCCATGCTGCGGATGGCCTGAGCCATGATCTCCTTGCCGGTGCCGGTCTCGCCGGTGATGAGCACGGAGGCTGAAGCGGAGGCGGCCCGCTCTGCCTCTTGATACAGCCGCTGCATCGCCGGCGTTTCGCCGACTACCCATTCGACCTCGCCGTGCGACGCTTTGCGCAGCAGCGCCAGCTCGCGGCGCAGGGCGACGATTTCTCGGGCGCGAACCACGGCCTGGAGCAGGCGCTCGAAGTCGAGCGGCTTTTGCAGGAAATCCTGGGCGCCCTTCTTCATCGCGTCGACGGCCATGTCGACCTCGCCGTAGGCCGTGATCAGGATGACGGGGGGGCTCGGATTCTCCAGCGCCAGCCTATCCAAGAGCGTCAGCCCGGAGCCGTCAGGCAGGTTGACATCGAGCAGGACGATGTCGGCCTGGCCGGCGTCGATCGCCTTATGCGCGGAGGCCAGGTTGGCGGCCTGGATGGTCTCGTAGCCGGCGTCG
>JBGOYQ010000214.1:0-3422 GCA_041479735.1 Anaerolineae bacterium
CAGGCGAGGCCGATCGGATTTCGGGTGGCGGTGTGACGGAGGCAGACGACGAACGAGCCAGCGGATGGCTTTGCGGGCAGGCTGGCTGTCGGGGTTGATCTCCAGCGCCCGGGCGGCGTAGGCCAGCCCGGGCCGCGGATCGGAGACCGCCGCCAGGAAGAGCCAGGGCGCTTCCTCGGCCGGCGCCAGGCGCGCAGCTAGCCTGGCCATCCTGCGGGCTTCCTTGCGATCGCCTGTGGATAGCGCCTGCCTGGCGGCCGCGAGGGCGGCCCGCCAATCTTGCAGCGGACGTTCAGCAGTGGTCACGGTTGGGTTTGGCCAGGAAGGCTGGCCGGCTCATTATTGATGAAACACAATATGCCCTCGACGATTCCGCGGGCGGCCTTGTCTGGGCTCTTCGTGAGGAACTCCCGATCGAGGTTGAGGAACCCGGTTTCGATGATGGCGGCCGGCGTCTGGCTGTTGATCTCGTTGAAGCTGTGGTACTCGGTCATGTCGCGCGTGATGCTGCCCTGGTGAAAGTTCAGCCCGGTCACGCGGGCGTAACGGTCGATAATGCAGGCCACAAGGCGCTGGGCCCGGTCAGGGATGGCCGACTCCAGCGAGGAGGCAACCTTGTAGCCGGTCGCCTGGTCATTGATCCACTCACATGAGTCCGCGTGGATCGAGACCAGTGCCACGGCCCGGTAACCGGTCAGGCGATTGTCCCACTCTTGCAGCAGGTCGACGTTGATGCCCGCGCCTTGGAGCCCGCTGACGACGAGCTTGGCGACGTTCATGTTGACTTCGGCTTCGGTCAGCCCGTCCGGGCACGTTGATCCAGGGTCCGGCAGGCCCGTGGATGGATAGGGACCCGAATGACCGGCGATGATGCCGATCTTCAGCCCCTCACCAGACGGGACCACCGCCGCGACCGGTGTGATGGATGCGGATTGGCGATCGAAGCTGGTCAGCAATCGGCTGGCCAGCTCACCCGGATCAAGGCTGGCCGGCGTCCAGGCGGTGAAAACGGTCGCCAGCAGCGCGGCTGCCAGGCCACCGAGGGCCAAATGCCGGGTGACCCGCCGGGTAGTGGCGTTCAGGCCTAGGAAATCGAAACGAAAGAAGGGTCGATGAGCCATGGTCTTTGGATGCTACACCGCCGCGCACAATCCTGCAATGTCGTTCGAATGCGTCTCGACAGGCCTGGGACAGCAACCTTCGTGCCAAGAAAGCCCTTGACAGCCTGGGGACAAAGATGATAATATCGCTCAAGTTTATAAGAGATATTCGGAGCCGTGTGATTATGGGTTCGTGCATCTGTCCGGGGCGGGGGCGCTAGTCATCCCGTCCATCGATCAAGACTACTGAGCCGGGCTTGCCTCGCCCGGTCGGCCAGCCGACGACGGATGACTCGCCCCCGCGCTGTGGTTGATTGGGCGCTTGGGAGGGAGCAGACGCTCTTGGGGTTGGCCGTTTTGTTTGTGTGGAGACCGGATGATCACAGCCAGCGGGTTGGTAACCAACGCGCAATTGCAGTCGATGCCGGAGCTGCTTCAGCACATCGGGCATACGCCGCTCTTCCGCCTCCGCCGCGTAACCCGGTCGGTGCCCGAGGCCGTCGAGGTCTACGCCAAAGCCGAATGGTACAACCCGGGTGGATCGGTCAAGGATCGACCGGCTGCGGCCATCATCCAGCGGGCGCTCGACTCGGGTGACCTTGGGTCGGGCCGGATCCTGCTCGATGCGACCTCGGGCAACATGGGCATCGCCTACGCCACGCTGGGCGCGGCGCTGGGCATCCCTGTCCACCTGGCGATCCCGTCCAATGCCAGCCGCGAACGGATCGCGATCCTGCGCGCCCTGGGCGCCGGGCTGACGCTGACCGATCCCTCGGAAGGCAGTGACGGGGCACGAGTGGTCGCCGCCGAATTGTTCGCCCGAGAGCCCGAGCGATACTTCTACGCCGATCAATACAGCAACCCGGCCAATTGGCAGGCCCACTATCGGACGACCGGGCCGGAGGTCGTGGATCAGACCGGCGGGCGAGTCACTCACTTCGTGGCCGGCGCCGGCACCACAGGCACGATTACTGGTACCGGCCGATACCTGCACCAGGCCGTCCCGGATGCCCGCGTGGTGGCGGTCCAGCCGGAAGGTCCGATGCACGGTCTGGAAGGCCTCAAGCATCTTCCCACCAGCCTCATCCCGGCGATCTACGATCCGACCGTCGCGGATGCGACCGAGGCGGTCGCCACCGAAGAGGCGTATGCGATGGCGCGCCGACTGGCGCGGGAGGAGGGCCTGTTCGTGGGGGTCTCGGCCGCGGCCGCGGCCGTCGCCGCGCTGCGAATCGCAGCGCGCATGAAGGCCGGCGTCATCGTGACCATCTTCCCCGATTCTGGAATGAAGTACCTGGACGCCGCCTTCTGGAGCCAGCCGTGACCATCCGCCTTTCACCCGAGTTGCTGCGAGCCATCCAGGCCCATGGCGAGCAGGCTTACCCCGAGGAGGGGGCGGGGCTGATTCTCGGCACCGCGCGGGCGGACGACCGGACCGCGACCGCTGTCGCGCCCAGGCCCAACAACTTCAAGCCCGACTCGCGTCGACGCCGGTACCTGATCACGCCCGAGGACATGCTGGACGCGGAGGACCAGGCCGAGAGGCTGGGCCTGGACGTGATCGGCGTCTTCCACTCCCACCCCGATCATCCGGCGCAGGCATCGGATTTCGATCGGGAATGGGCCATGCCCTTCTACTCCTATGTCATTACCAGCGTCTCGAACGCCCGCGCTGTCGAAAGCCGCTCCTGGCGCCTCGACGAAGGCCGCGGGCGCATGGCTGAGGAGGCCTTGCTGGTGACGACGGAAGCCAAACCCGAGGAGGTCCAATGAAAATCGTGCGTGTCCCCACGCCCTTACGACCATACACCGGCGGCGTCAAGGAGGTCGAGGTTAGCGGTTCGACGGTCGCGGCGGTGATCGGCGACCTCATCCGGCGATACCCGGACCTCCGTCGTCATCTCTACGACGACCAGGGCGCGCTCCGGCCCTTCGTAAACATCTTCGTCAACGATAGCGACGTCCGCAGCCTGCAAGGCGAGGCGACCCCGGTCGACGAGGGCGATCGGCTCATGATCATCCCCAGCATCGCCGGGGGTGCCCCGGCCGACCCTCTGCCGTTGCGCCCGGTCGACCATTCGGCGCTGCGCACCAATCAGGCGATCATCATCGGTTTGCTGCTGGCGGCGTTCGTCGCCAACGCTGCCTGGCTGGCGGCGCTGGTCGGGCTTGTGATGTTGATCGGTACCGCCCTCGGGCGTCCAGGGTTTCTCTGGGTCTACAGGGTCTTGCGCTCGGCCCGGCTGGTGCGACCGGATGTGCTCAAGGACAACCCGGAGCCGCACCGGTTCGCGCAGGGGTTCGGCGGTGTCGTGTTGGCGG
>JBGOYQ010000215.1:0-3389 GCA_041479735.1 Anaerolineae bacterium
CGGCGCTCCAGAGAAGTAACCTCCGTCATTCGTCACCGTCCTGACAGCGCAGGCGCCGCATCCAATCCGGATGCGGCGCCCTTTTTTTCGTGTCGCCCGATCCCGTAGCCGCAGGCTTTAGCCTGCGCCTACACCCCGAAGGGTACGCTTGCACGACATCGCCCGATCCCGTAGCCGCAGACTCTAGCCTGCGCCACACACCTCGAAGGGTGCGCACACACGGGTCAACCCCGTTCACCTCTCGCGGCTTGCCGACACATTCGACCCATTGCTGCTGGTCAGCCAGTTCATGGCCCCATGGCTACGTGGGTCCTCAGACCCACCCCGGCATACCGTGCGGGCCGTATGGTTATCCGGCCGCAGGACGGATAGAGTGGGAGTGGAAGGCATCCAAGCCGCGGGTTGAGCGGGGAGAAACGGAGGTCGACATGCGCAGCTATCGTCTCCTGGCCGCGTTCTGGACCCTGGGGATTGCCATCCCCTTCACCGTCCTCGCACTGGTCTGCACCGCCCTGCTGTGGAAAGCCCTGGAATGGACCGCCAGCCTGCCAGCCATCCAGTGGGGCGCCATTCTGTCCGAAGGCTCGGCGCGCTGGCCGGAGCTGGCCGCCATGGTCATCGGCCAGGCGGTCATCATGATCTTGCTCCTGCTCAGCCTGCGCTCCGGGCGGCTCCAGGAGGAGCCGCGCAAGTAAGCCGGCCAGCCACTTGCCGCTATCTCTCTAGGTGAATGTGCACGCGCCAGGTCTCAACCTGGCGCGTTCCGTTCTTCCTCGACCCAACCCGGCCTCAAGCCTGAATGATTCCTTTGCGGATGGCATACTTGACAAGCTCCGTGCGGGAATGCAGGTTAAGCTTGCGCATGATGTTCTCGCGATGGCGGGCGACCGTCTTCGGGCTGATCCCCAGCGTCTCGGCGATCTCCGCGTTCCCGGCGCCGTCGGCCAGGTGACCCAGGACCTCCTGCTCGCGGGCACTCAAGCCGTCCAAGGCACGCGGCGTCTTCGACTCCTGATCCTGCTCCAGGTAGTCGTTGACCAGGAGCTTCGCCAGGGAAGGATACAGGTAGACCTCACCGGAGGCGGCGGCGCGAATCGCGGTCAACAACTCCTCGGGCGCCGCCCGTTTGGGCACGTAGCCGCTCGCTCCTGCTTCCAACATCCGGAAGAAATACTCCTCATCTTCGTGAATGGTCAAAGCGACAACGGCCGTGTTCGGGCTCATCTGCTTGATCTCGCGGGTGGCGTCGATGCCGGAGAGGTCCGGCAGCCCAATATCCATCAGGACGACGTCCGGGTGGAGCCGGTCGACCGCCTCCAGCCCTTCCCGTGCGGTGCCCGCTTCGCCGACGATCTCAACGTCCACTTCGCCCTCGAGCAGCATGCGCAGGCCGGAGCGGACCACGGCGTGATCGTCAATCAGCAACAATCGAGTTGTCATGCTACTCCTCTGTCGGCTGGCGATAAGGGAAGCTGACCGAGACGCAGGTCCCCTTTCCCAGGATGGATTCTAGCTTGAACTCCCCGCCCAGCAGGCTGGCGCGTTCCTCCATTCCCACCAATCCCCACGCCTGGCTGGCCTGATCCCGCACTCGGGTGATGTCGAAGCCCCGCCCATCGTCCTCGACCTGCAACAGGACTTCCTTCTCGCCGTAGGCGACGCGCATGCGGGCGTGACCGGCCTCGGCATGTTTGACCACGTTGGTCAGAGCCTCTTGCGCCAGGCGAAACAGGGCGGTGTTGGCGGCCGATGGGATCGGTCGGGGCTCACCTGACACCTCCACCGTCACCTGGATCGTCGTCCGGCTTTGCACCTCATTGGCATACCAGCGTAGCGTGGCCGGCAGACCCAGATCGTCCAGGTGCGACGGCCGCAGGTCCCCGATCAAGCGCTGGAGCTCGTCCATCGAGTGGGTCACCAGGCCCTCGAGATGGCCGATGCTCTGCCGGGCTTTGAGCTCGTCCATCCGCAGCATTCCGGAGACGCCGCGCAGGCCCAACCCGATCGCCGTCAGCGCCTGGCCGGTCTCGTCGTGCAGCTCGCGGGCGATGCGCTGCCGTTCGGCCTCCTGGGCCGTCACCAAGCGCCGCAGATACTCGCGGCGCATGGCCTCCCGCCGCCGGGCGTCCGTGAGTTGCGCCGCCTGGAGCTCCGCGATCTGCCGCTGCGTCTGCACTTCGAAGCTGCGCATGAAGCGAATGACGAAGAAAGAAGCGACAACGGCGGCCGCGGCGCGCAGCAGCTGAACCGGGAAGCCGAAGATCTCGGCAAAGATGAGCTGGTTGAAAACCTGCGAGGTGGGCAGGACGCTGGCGCGAGTGTAGATCTGCCCGACGAGGCCGTAGACCGCGAAGGCGACAGCAGCCACCAGGCAGTCGAGCCCGAACTTCGGCATTCCGGCACGAACGTACACCTGTCGTTGGGTCACCAATCCGGCGGTAGCCATCAAGGCCGACGGAATGGCCAGCATATACCGAGTCCAGACATCCGACGCACTCACCAGGTCGCGCCAGTCGGGGATGCGCAGGTTGAGGACCAGCATGCCGGCCGCCCACATCACCGTCAGCGACAGCGGGACGAACCAACTGCGGCGACGCCAGCGTTCGTCCGGCGAGAGCAAGGACGCCCCGAAGGCACCCAGAAGCACGAAGGAGATTGCCAGCAGCGCCACGCGGAAGGTTTCCCACTCACGCGGCGAAGTCGCCGCCCAAGGCAGGACACCCAGGGCCAGGAACATCTCGATCCACTCATGCAGACCATGGAGGAGCCCAAACGCGGCTAGGCGGGGCAGCGCGTGGCGAAGGCGTGGGTCGGTCGTCCGCCCGATCTCGAGCAGGATCGCCAGGCCCATGCAAAAGAACGCCAGGCCGTAGAAAAAGAAGATGCGAGCGATGACTGGGTCTTGCACGCTAGTCACGCGGCGGAGCGCAGCCGCCTCCAGCCACCGAGTCTAGCATCACGCCGCCCGCCGCAAAAGTCGGTCGGGACTGCCATTCCATGCGGCGTCCCGACCGTGTCAGGCGAAGAGGCGATTGTCAGTGCTAGGTGCGCAGACGCGCGCCGCAGCGCCGACAGTACAGGTCGCTGGCGTCCGCCTTGCTCCCGCAGTTGTGGCAGAACACGGGCGAGGCCTCGATCGCGCCGGTCTCGGGTTTTGCCTCGGCCGGCCGCGCGTGTCGTCGGGAGCGCGCGGGCGCAACCACCGAACGGCGCATCTGTATGACCATGAACCCCCCGAGGGCGAGAAGCACGACACCGATCGCGGCGACGATCCAGGGGACCAGAAAGGTCAGGCTCGGCAACGCGCCTTTGGCCGCCCCGGCCGGGCTGATCGGCGGTTCCGAGCTCGCCGGCACCGCAGTCGGCAGGAGCGCCGTCGTCAGCAGGGA
>JBGOYQ010000216.1:0-3378 GCA_041479735.1 Anaerolineae bacterium
ATCGTCACAGGTCTGCTGGGCACCGTCGCGGCCTTAGTGATCTACCTGGCCTTCCGCGACCGGTCGCGGTACGTCGCGTATCAGGCTCTTCAGGCACTCCTGTTTCAGCTAATCTGGTGGTTGGGCGGGGGGATCATCGTCGGGGCTGCGTGGACCGTGACTGGTGTGCTTTCCATCGTGCTCGTGGGTCTGTTATGCGTACCGTTCGCGCTGATCCTGTCTGCTGTTCCGATCGTGGCCCTCGTCTATGGCGTCCTGGCGGCGATCCAATGCTATCAGGGTACGGATTTCCGCTACTGGCTGATCGGTGACTGGGTCCGAAGCGCGTACACCGGTTAGACCTGTCGAAGGTCAGTCCATCCCTCCTGTCATCCGAGCCCCCAAGCGCTGGACCGTTCGCGAGCTCGTCGATGTGGCTGATGCGGACGCGTTGACGGCGTTCCCGGCGGTACAGCGACGAGTACTGCTCGCCCGGGGGCTGTCGACCCGCGAGCAGGCCGAGGCCTTCCTAGGTGCACGCCCGATCGACTACGACCCCTACCTCATGCTTGGCATGCAGGCGGCGGTGCAGCGCCTGTTAGAGGCCGCCTCGGCCGGAGAGCATGTGGTCGTGCATGGCGACTACGATGCCGACGGCATCTCTGCGACCGCGCTGCTGGTCGACGCGTTGCAACGGATCGGCGTGCATGCCTCGCATTTCATCCCCAACCGTTTCGTCGAGGGTTATGGGCTGAGCGACGACTCTCTGGCCGCTCTGGAGGCGCACAGCGGCAGCGTGCTTGTCACGGTGGACTGCGGCATTCGTTCGGTGGCCGAAGTCAGCAACGCACGTCGGCTGGGCCTGGACGTCATCGTCACGGATCATCACCAGCCCGGCCCTGTCCTGCCGGACGCCAGGGCAGTGGTCAACCCGCGGCGGCCGGGTGACCCGTATCCCTGCAAGGCGTTAAGCGGAGCCGGTGTAGCGTACAAGCTGGCGTGCGCGGTTCACCGCGCACTCGGGCGGCCGGATCCGGTGGACCTGCTCGAGCTTGTGGCGTTAGGGACCGTCGCGGACTTGGTTGAGCTGGTGGACGAGAACCGAAGCATGGTGACGCTGGGCTTGTCGCGCCTTCGGGCCACACAACGCCCAGGACTTCGCGCGCTCATGACCGCGGCCAAGATCGATCAGTCGCGCCTGACCGCCACGACGATCGGTTTCGTCCTTGCGCCCCGCTTGAACGCCGTCGGGCGGATGGGATCGGCCGACGCCGCTTACCGGCTCTTGATGGCACGCGACGATGCGGATGCGCGGGCGTGGGCGGCGGGGTTGGAGACGACCAATCGCCTGAGGCAGGAACTCACGGCCGAGGTTGTCGAGCGAGCGCGGGTGCAGGTCGCCGATGGGTCGCGCGACCGCGCGGTCCTGTTCGCGGGCGATGAAGGATTTGGCGAGGGGGTGATCGGGTTGGCCGCCGCGCGGCTAGTGGACGAGTTCTACCGCCCGGCGATCGTGGCTCAGGTTGGACCGGAGACGACGAGGGGATCGGCACGCAGCATCCCCGGGTTTCACATCACCGATGCGCTGGACGAATGCGCCGACCTGCTCATACGGCATGGCGGACACGCGGCCGCGGCCGGATTCTCCTTGCGCACGCAAAACCTGGCCGCATTCTTGGACCGACTGGAGCATGTAGCCGGCCTTCGACTCGCGGACATGGACCTGTCTCCGTCCCTGGACGTGGACGCAGAACTACGGTTCGAGGAGATCGATGAGGGGCTCATGACTTTCATCGAGGCGCTGGAACCGTGCGGCTACGGGAACCCGCGACCCTTGTTCATCGCCCAGGCCGTCAGCGTCAGGAATCGCCGAACTGTGGGCAGGGACGGCACCCACCTGAAGCTGCTGCTGTGGGGTGAGAAGCGCGGCTTCGATGCCATCGCCTTTCGACAGGGCGAGAAACTGGCGCTCGCGGATGGCCGTGTCGACGTTGTCTTCAACCTGGAGCGGAACTGGTACCAGGGAATCGCAAGCCTTCAACTGAACGTGCAGGACCTGAGGCCGGCGCAGGGATAGACGACTCAGTCCACGAAGCGGAACTTGAGCAGAGTCCAGACGGCCTGAAAGGCATCTCTCAGGCCGATCTTCTTTCCCTCGGAGTATTCGCGCGGTGTGAACGTGATGGGGACTTCGTAGATACGCACGCGGCGCTTGAGCAGTTTGGCGGTGATCTCAGGCTCGAAATCGAACCTTCTGCAGCGCAAGGGGATACTTTGAATCAGCTCGCGGCGGAAAACCTTATAGCCGGTTTCCATGTCTGACAGGATGCTGTTGTACAGAATGTTGGTCATTAGTGTCAGGAGTTGATTAGCGACCATGTGCCAAAACATCGTGGTGCGGCGTGCCCCACCCAAGAAGCGTGACCCGTATACCACGTCCGCCTTGTCCTCCTGGATGGGGAGCAACAGGGCCGGGTAGTCGCGCGGGTCGTACTCGAGATCGGCGTCTTGGATGAGCAACAGATCTTGGGTGGCCGCCTGGATGCCGGTATGGAGCGCTGCGCCCTTGCCCCGGTTGCGATCGTGTACGACGAGCCTGACCTTGGGGTGGTCCGCGAGGAGAGATTGAAGCTTCTCGCGGGTTCCGTCGGTCGATCCATCATCGACAACGACAATTTCGTCGGCCAACCCAACGGCTTCGACCCCGTCGAGGATCTGTTCGATGGTGGCCTGCTCGTTGAAAACGGGCATGACGACGGTGAGGCTCATGGGCCGGATTATAGGGGGGCTGATAGGGGAGCACAATGGGGGATTTGCCCGCGGCGCGGGCCGTGGATATAATCCCTGCGGCGCCAGGATCCTGAAGGGCGTTGGATCGGGCCGCACGACGGCACGGCCGAGCCAGGCAAGAGGCAACGGAGGCGCAAGGTGTCCCTACCCAGAACTCCCGGGCGATCATCGTCCCTTTCTGAAGGTCCGATTACCTCGAATCTGCGTTTCGTCCCCCCGCCGGTGAGCCGGGTCGAAGACACCGGCCTGTCGGAGCTTTGGCTCCAAGACCTGGCCCTGAAGATCCTGTACTTCCGCGGCTATCAAACGGGCTTCAAGATGGCCGAGGCGCTATGTCTGCCGTTTGCAGGCCTGGTTGACCTGCTAATGGAGGCGCTCAAACGCGAGAAGTTCGTCGAGATCAAGACCCAGGTCGGTTTCGGCGAGGGCTCGTACCAGTACGGCATCACGGGCGCCGGGATTGCTCGGGCCCGAGAGGCCCTGGAACGTTCCCAATACGCCGGGCCGGCGCCCGTGCCGATCGGCGTGTACAACGACGCGATCCGCCGGCAAAGCCGCGGCCGCCCGACGGTGCACGCGCGCTTGATGCGCCAGGCGCTGGCCGACCTG
>JBGOYQ010000217.1:0-3377 GCA_041479735.1 Anaerolineae bacterium
TCTCGAACCGGACCAGGACGTGTCCAGGCTTCCCCTTGGTCTGAGTCCCAAGCATAGGAGTGACGATGGCGCGCTACGCCTCAGGCGACCCGCGCGTCAGTCTGACCGTGGCGCAGTGTGCGCCAAGTTCTACGGATAGGCACTTGCAGCCGTACCCGACCCCCGCCAGCGGGCAGAGCGAGCGATCTCCGCAGGGCGAGGGCTGGCGAACTGCAGAACTGGAGTCCAATCGGAGGGGACGTTGCCTGGCTGTCCTCTACTCAGTTCCAATCGTTTCGAGTAGCGCTAGGAGGCTGCCGGCGACCACGCTGTGCCCACCGGTCAAGATGGGGATCGGGGCGTGCGCCACCGCCAGGGTCAACTCCCGCAGCGTCGGGTCCTGCACTTGGTCGACCCATCCGAGATCGGCGGCGAACCGATCGCCGGGCGACGGCCACATCTGCCGCTGGGCCATCCACACCCGCGTGTCCCATAGCGCGCCATCCGCCATCCCTGACAGGCGTCGCACGAACTCCACTGGCCCGAGGACATCGACCATCTGGCCAATCAAGCTTCGGACCTCCTCTCGCTCGGCGCGCCCGCTGGCCAACATGCCGCGTTCTTCGACGAAAAGGCGGACCCAAATCTGCGTGCGCCGCTCGACCTCGCGCCAGATGCTCGAGGATGAACGGCCGATGATGGCAAGCGTACTGGCAGGCGTGTGTAGAAGGCAGCGCAATCGCCGGGTACGTTCGATACCATCCGCCGGGGCATGGTCCAGGAAGGCACGCATCGCCGGCCCCAGGTCCGCGTGGCCGTGGATCATTAGCAGGTCGCCAGGGGTATCGATATCGGCTTGACTCCCAGCCTGCACGGGCAGCGTCGTGACGCTGCACCCGGCATCGTGATCCAGCATCCATCCAAGCGGGTTGTCGGTGGCGAGTTTCGCAGCCAGGGGTAGGAGGCGCTCGGCCCCCCTCATGACCAGCCAGTCCGTCGAATAGTAGTTGTTGACCGCCGCGAGGGGCGTGTCGGCGTGCACGACCAGGTCGAAGGCCTGGCCGAGCGCTTCGGCCGAGGCTAGGGGTGCGCTGGCGCCACCGAAGTATGCCAGTCGGTCGGGAGCGTGGAGTTCGGCGAACGAAGCCAGGGCTCGGCCAAAATGGAAAGGTTGAAGTCCGGCGCCGTCCTCGAAGGCGCAGCATCCCCTGGCAAGCATCAGCTCGCGATCGATGGGCTCCGCCGCGTGGAACCAGATCGGCCCGGCCGCAGAGACATGCTGCAGCCGGCCAACGAGATCGGAGGCGGCCGCACTGCGGCCTTCGGCCACCCAGGCTTCGGCCGGCGTCGCGCCGGCCGGGGGCAGTAGGATCAAGACAGGGATGGACACATCGGCTCGGCGAAGAGCCGGCGGCCAATCCCCGCCGGCCCGGAACCAGCCTGGCTAGGCCACTTCCGTTTCGATCAGCCCAAGGCTGCCATCGCGCCGGCGATAGAGCACGTTGACGCGGTTGGTGCCGGCATTCAGAAACACGAAGAACAACTCATGGCCGAGCAGTGCCATCTGCTCCACAGCCTCGGCCTCATCCATCGGCGTCAGGCGGAACGCCTTGCGCCGGGCGATGGTGTCCGCGAGATCGACGGCCTCGGGCTCGGACGGCTCGGCAACCATATCGGCCGCGGAACGCCCATCACCCCGCCCGCGCCAACGCTTGCCTTTGTAACGCTCGATCTGGCGGTTGAGCTTCTCGAGAGCGGCATCGAACGAGGCATAGATATCATCGGTGCGTTCCTCGGCGCGCAAGAGCACGCCTTTGCCGCGAACTGTCAGCTGCGCCACCTGACGGTCGTCGGCGCTTCGGGCCGACTTGATGTATTCGAGGTCGACCTTGGCGTCTTCCAGCACGTCAAGGTAGCGGTCGAGCTTGTTTACCTTCTTGGTGACGTAATCCCGCAATCGGTTGCTGAGTTCAAGGTTGTGACCGTTGATCTCAACTTGGACTGGCATAACGGCTCCTCGATCAGGGGGGTTTCATCGGCCCGATGCTACGCTCGCGCGACGGTCAAGCCCATCACTTGTTGGACCCCTGCATCCAAAAGCGCGCCGGCGCACGCCGACAGCGTTGCGCCGGTGGTACACAGATCGTCGACGATGCACACCGATAGGCCCTCAAGGCCAGAGGGAGAGGCCAGGAACGCGCCCTGGACATTACGCTGCCGATCCGCCATCCCCAGGCCGACCTGCGAGCGGGTCTCCCGTGCTCGGGCCAGGAGATTCTCCCCCAACTGCGCGCCCAGGCAGTCCGCCAGCCCGGCAGCGATCAGAGCCGCCTGATTATACCCGCGCTGCTTGAGGCGCTTCCGTCCGAGCGGCACCGGCACGATGACCCCGGGGTGCCAGGATTCGCGCCCGGCGAGCGTCGCCAGCCAGCCGCCCATCAAAGACGCCAGAGGTCGATTGGGTCGGTACTTGAGTTGGAGCAGAGCCCGGATAATGGGGCCGCGATAGCGGGCGTGCGACCGGATAGGCAGGCAAGGCGACATCACACGACAGCTCGCGCACCCGCCGGGTCCGACGTCCCCGGGCAGACCACATTGTGGGCACAGTCGCCCGGTCAACCGCGTGATGCCGGCATCACATGCTGGACACCACAACTCGCCCGGCCGGCCGCAGCCCGCGCAGCGGGTCGGGTAGAGCAGATCGAGACCCCTGTCAATCCACGGCTGCAGCCAGCGCCGGGCGGTGCTGCCGTCCGAGCGAATCACTGGGTGACCCTTTGGTCTCGGCCGGGCTCGCGGCGAGCCCGGTGTTCAGGTCTATTTCGAGCCGAAGATGATCGCCCCGAGCTGGGAGCGCATTAGCAACATGGCCGCCGGTCCCAGCAGGACGATCATGATCGACGGGAAAATCAACAAGGCGATGGGGAAGATCATCTTGATCGGCAGCTGATGTGCCTCTTCCTCCGCCATTTGGCGACGCCGGACTCGCATCTGGTCCGACTGGATCCGTAAGACCTTGGCCATGCTGACACCCAGCTGCTCCGATTGGATGACCGCGGCGACGAAACTGGTCATCTCGTTCACCTGTAGGCGATCGGCCATGTCACGCAAGGCGTCACGCCTGAGCTTCCCCAACCTGATCTC
This sequence comes from Anaerolineae bacterium, assembly GCA_041479735.1. GTDB lineage: Bacteria > Chloroflexota > Anaerolineae > Anaerolineales > E44-bin32 > JBGOYQ01. The sequence goes on from JBGOYQ010000217.1 coordinate 3,124, forward strand.
CTGGATGACGCGTCCGAATTCCAGCGCCAGGTCGTTGTCCCACTTCTCATGTACCTTGGACATGGCGGAGTCGAAGCCCAGGCCGGCTTCCACACAGATCGTCAGCAGGTCGAGCGAGTCCGGCATGGCGCGGAACACGCCCTTCTTCCGGCTGGTGATTCGCCCACTGAGCCACAGGTCGGGCAGGAAGAAACCGACCAGCAAGAACACGGCCGAGAGGCCGAGCCCGGTTAGCCAGTTGCGCTTGGTGACCA
>JBGOYQ010000218.1:0-3373 GCA_041479735.1 Anaerolineae bacterium
ATGATGGAGCAGCTCGAGAAGTCCCTCAAGCCTTATCGGGAGGGTTTCGCCAGCTATTCCCGCCTACCGTCGGCCGGCGTCGACCGCGAGCAGGTCCTGGCCGAGATGGAGAAGCTCAAGTCCGCCGAGCAGGCCAAGTGGAAGGACGGCTATGTCTCCGGCGGTGTGTACCACGGCGACGAAGCACACATCGACTTCCTCAACCGGGTATACGCCATCCACTCGCAGAGCAATCCATTACACGCCGATGTGTGGCCGAGCACGACCAAGTTCGAGGCGGAGATCGTCTCGATGACCGCCGGGATGCTCGGCGCCGACAAGACGACCGACTCGATCGTCGGGGTCGTCTCCTCCGGCGGGACCGAGAGCATCCTGCTGGCGATGAAGACCTATCGGGACTGGGCGCGCGAGACCAAGGGCATTACCGCGCCCGAGATCATTGCTCCCACCACCGCTCACGCCGCCTTTACCAAGGCGGCCGAGTACTTTGGGATGAAAATCCTGCGCATCCCGGTCGGGCCCGACTTCCGGGCCGACGTCGCTGCGACCGAGAAGGCCATCACACCGAACACCATCGCCTTGATCGGCTCGGCGCCGCCGTTCCCGCACGGCCTGGTCGATCCCATTGATGAGCTATCCGAGTTGGCGCGCGCCCGCGGCCTGGGGTTCCACACCGACGGCTGCCTGGGCGGATTCCTGCTGCCGTGGGCGGAGAAGCTCGGCTACCCGGTGCCGCCGTTCGATTTCCGATTGCCCGGGGTGACCTCGATCTCCGCCGACACGCACAAATATGGCTATGCGGCCAAAGGCACGTCGGTCGTCTTGTACCGGGGCGAGGAGCTGCGCCACTATCAATACTTCTCGATCCCCGACTGGCCGGGCGGCCTGTACTTCTCGCCGACGTTTGCCGGCAGCCGTCCGGGCGCGCTCAGCGCCGCCTGCTGGGCGGCGATGGTGTCGATGGGCGAGCAGGGCTACCTGGAGGGCGCGCGACGCATCCTCGAGACGACCGCCTGGCTGAAGCAGCAAATGCGCGCAATGCCCGAGATCGAGGTGATCGGCGATCCGCTTTTCTTGATCGCCTTTCGTTCGGAAACGCTCGACGTGTACAAGGTCATGGAATACATGACGCAGCGAAAGTGGGGCTTGAACGGCCTGCATTTGCCGCCCAGCGTTCACGTGTGCATCACGCTGCGCCACACACAGCCGGGCGTCAAGGAGCGCTTCATCGAGGACCTCAAGGGCGCCGTCGCCTACGTCAAGGCACACCCGGAGGCGTCTGACGGCATCGGCCCGGTATACGGCCTGGCGGCGTCGGTCGAGATGCGCGGCACGATCCACGACATCCTCAACTGGTACATGGACCTGCTCTACAAAGTGTGAGACCGGTGCGGCACGATCGCAAGCGGTTGCCTGACACACCGCCCCGCGCTGGGGCGGTGTGTTTTCGCCCAGCGCGTCGGGATCAGCGAACGGTGGTAGCATCCGCTCCACGAACCCTAACACTGCGGGGACAAGCACGGGAGGTTCGATGACACAACCCCGATTTCTGCGCGCCGTCGAGGCCACCTCGGTGGCGCTGTTCTTCCTGCAGGCACTGCGGGTCGTCTTCTCGGTCCTGTTCGGGATCATATACGATCAGGTCTTCGTGGGGCCGCCCGGCTTGTGGTTGGTCGGCAGCCTCGGGCTGGTGGTGATTGCACTGGCGGCGCCGGCGCTGGCACCGCGCAGCCCTCGCCGCGCCTGGATGGCGGTGATGGCTTCGCTGGCGGCCCTGGCGCGGGTGGCCCTGTCGGTGGACGACGCCCGCGTCCGCTATTGGGGCTGCCTGGCCGTGCTGGTGTTCGGCGGCATGTACCTGGCCGGATTGTTGACAGCCCGCCGGCCCGTGGCGATGCCGGCTCTCGTCGGAGCGTTGATCTTCGATCAGCTCCTGTGCATCCTCGGCAATACCTACGATCTCAGCCTGCGCCCGACGTGGCTTCCCGTTCAGGCAGTCTGGGCTCTGGTCGTCGTGGTGGTCGCCGTCGCACTCGGCAGGCGGGCGGCCGGCGGCGACCGGCGCGCCAGCTTGTTCGCGATTCGGGCCGGACTGGGCCTGGGCGGTTTCGTCTTCTTGGAGAGCTCGCTGCTGGCCCTGCCCAACGCCGCCGCCCGCTGGAGCGGCGAGTCCTACGCCACCGTAGCGCCTCTTCTCCTGCTGGTAACCTTCCTGCCTTTGATCCCCCGACTGCGGCTGGCCGTTCACCAACGGCTGGCCGGCTCGAGCGCCTTTCGCCTGGCGCTGGCCGTCGTCTTGACGGGGGGACTGATGATCGGCTATTTCGTCCCAGGGCTCGCCTCGGTCGCAGGTCTGGTCCTGGCGCAGGTCGCGACCCTCGCCTGCTTGAGCCCGCTCTTGGACGGCCGGCCCAGCCGGCCGCGCGCGGTCGGAGGCATGCTGGCCCTCGGGCTGCTCTTGATGTTCGCCTTGAACCTGGTCAACGCGTTTGCGTTCACCTATCCGTACAGCCTGCCGATGCTGCGCGGCCTGGGCTGGACCGCGTACCTGTTGGCCGCCGTCGCGTTCGGTGCCGGCGTGCTGGCGCAGAACCCCGTGCCGCTGACGTGGGACGAACTTTCGACACGGACCGGGGTCGTGCTGCCGGCCGCCATCGCGATTGTGGCGGCGGCGCTGTGGGCCGTGCAGCCGAGCCCGGCCGCACCCTTCTCCGAAGACGGGACGCTCCGGCTGGCGACCTACAACATCCACTATGGCTACGACAAGGACTGGCACTTTACCCTCGAGTCGATCGCCCAGACGCTCGAACAGAATCGGGTCGATGTCGTGGCCCTGCAGGAGGTCGACACCGGCCGGCTGACAAGTTACGGAGTCGACGACGCGACTTACCTGGCCCGTCGCCTGCACATGAACGCGGCTTACTTCCCGACCGTCGAGCATCTGACAGGCATCGCCGTCCTGTACCACGGGCCGAGGGTTCCGGCCGAGGGACGGCTACTCACGAGTCTCCAGGAGCAAACCGGCATCCTGCACGTCCGGGTCGGGCAGTCCGGCACGCAGCTGGATTTCTTTGGGACCTGGCTGGGATTGGAGAACGAGGACACACAAGGACAGGTGCGCGAGGCGTTGGCGTTTATCGGTGACCGCAGCCCGGCCGCGTTCGGCGCCGATTTCAATGCCCAGATGGGTAGCCCGGTCGCCACCGCGATCCAGGGCGCCGGGTTCCTCGACCCGTTCAGCTCGCTGGGCATCCAGCCTGTCCCGCTGACCGAACCAGCCGTCGACCCAACTCAACGTATCGACTTTGTTTGGCAGCGAGGTTTATATCCCGTGCGTGCGTGGGTGCCGGATTCTTTGGCCTCCGATCACCGG
>JBGOYQ010000219.1:0-3372 GCA_041479735.1 Anaerolineae bacterium
CGAGAACAGGCCGAGCAGCCAGTTGAGCGGGTTCAGGGCCAAATCTGGGTCCCTCCGGACGCGGGTCGATCGGTGGTTGAGCCCCCACGGCAGTGCCGACGGCCGGACGCTCGCGGCCGGGATGGAGATCCGCCGAGGCTCGTGCCCCCATGCACGCTGCGTTCTGCCGGAAGACCAACCGCGGATTATAGCATAGCGTCTATTTGGGCGTCTCAGCGGTTGGTGAGTGGGTTATGTAAGGTAGGACTGCCGCCACCGGATGCTATAATTCGGCGCCAGATGGACCTCCTCGATCGTGTCGACGCCTACATCCGGCGGTACCAACTCCTCCAACCTGGCCAGCGCGTCCTCGTCGGGGTCTCAGGGGGGGCAGATAGCCTGGCCCTCTTGGACCTCTTGTGCCGACTCGGCTACCGGCCGGTCGTGGCGCACCTCGATCATCGCCTCCGGCCGGGGAGTTGGGGAGACGCTCAGTTTGTTCTGCGAGCCGCCGCGCAGCGGAGTCTGCCGTCGACCATCGTGCGACAGAACGTGCGCCTTGCGCGCAAGCCCGGACATTCGCTCGAGGAGGTCGCGCGCGATATCCGCTATCGGTTCTTGCTGGGCGTGGCGCTCTCGCGCAGGCTTGATCGGGTTGCGGTCGCACATACTGCGGACGACCAGGCTGAGACGATCCTCATGCACTTGCTGCGAGGGGCAGGTCCGGCGGGGCTGCGCGGGATGAGGCCGGAGGCTCCCTTGACGGGGGCTGCCGGCTCGAAGGAGTCAGTCCGAGCAACGCTGATTCGGCCTCTCCTCGAGGTCACGCGCGCAGACACGAATGCTTACTGCGCGGCTCGCGACCTTCGTCCTCGCAATGATCCGACGAATCTTGATATGACCTACTTGCGCAACCGTCTGCGCTATCACTTGTTGCCGGTGCTTGAGACCTACAACCCGGAAATCAAGGCTGTGCTTCGTCGCACGGGTGAGGTGATGGCCGGCGAAGTCGAATGGACCAGCCAACTCGTCGACGCGGCCTGGCCCTCGGTCAGCCGCGCTGCGGGGTCACAGGCGGTCGCCCTGATCCGGGAGCCTTTCGCCTGCCTGGCGGTTGGCACGCAACGCGCCGTCTTGCGCAGGGCGGTTGGAATCTTGCGGCCCGGTCTTCGAGACGTTAGCTTCGAGGCGATCGAACGAGGCGCCCACTTTGTCGCAGGAGACGTTGTGGGACGGCGCTCAGCGATGGCAGGGGGCTTGGAGCTGCTCGACCTGGGTGGCGAGGTCGTTCTGCGCCTAGCGGGCGGCCCGGTGGCCTTCCCGGCGCTGCCGCAGCTGCAGACCGACGAGGCGGGGCGGAAGGTGGGGGCCAAAGGACTCCCGCTGGCAGAGGGCTGGTCATTGAGAGTGAAGAGGTTGAGCATGAAGCTGGATGAGGTCGAGCGGCTCTCCAGTCGAGGCGGTCCGAATGAGATCGTCGTCGACGCCGAATGCGTGCGCGGCCGCTTGCAGGTCCGGCCGCCGCACCCGGGAGATCGGCTTCGCATCCTGGGCAGTCAAGGCACGAGCAAGGTCGCCGATGTGTTCGTTAATGCGCACATCCCTTGGCCAGCGCGCCGCCTGTGGCCCCTTGTACTGGATGGGGATCGCATCGTCTGGATTGCCGGGTTGAGGATGGCGCATGAGTACCGGCTGACCACTGGCTCTCGGAGTGCCATTCGCCTGAGCCTTGTCACCCCTCCCTCGAAGGGATGAAGGATGAAGCCTCGCTTCAACGCCTGGCTCGACGTCGACGGTAAGGTGGCCTTGAGTGCCTGGCGAGTCCGCCTGCTGGAAGCTATCCAGGAGACCGGATCGATCACCGCCGCCGCCGAACGCATGTCTGTCCCCTACCGGCGGGCGTGGGAGAAGATCCATGAGATGGAAGCCGCCCTGGGTAGAGGCCTGCTGGACACCCAGGTCGGCGGACCGCACGGAGGCGGGGCCCGGTTGACGGCTGAAGCCCAAGACTTGATCGCCCGCTTCCACCGCTTCTCCGACGGACTGGAACGCGAGGTCGAAGACCGATTCACGGCGGCTTTCGCGTCGCACGAGAGCTAGGCGTTCCGCCGCCATATCGGCGCGGCCATCGGCGAGCTCTTCAAGAGGCAGCTTGCCATTGGGGTGCTCGGCGCGATCTGCTGCTTGACTCGCCGGGATCGGATTTGCTACAATCGCCCCGATAGCAGCCTGATTGGACAACCGAATCGTGGGAGAACAGCGTATGGGTCTCGGCCTGCGGGTCGAGACTACGAGGTGGAGGTTCCTCGCCGGTGGGCGAGGCTAACCCTGGGCGACCGGGGGAAAATCGAACCATCAGCGGATGCCTCTGGAGCTGGCCACAAGCTCCCCTCTCCCTTCCAGGTAGCGCAACCCCAAAACCGCCCGGCGACGGGCGGGACAAAGGGCGGCGAGGTGGCCGAGTCGGTGCGACACAGTCGGCTCGCAGCACGGAAGGGCGGCGCATCTCGGCTGAGACGTAGGCACGCCCGGCGTGCCTTTTTGTTTTGCCGGAAGCGGGAGACGAGGCCCGCTTGTCAGGAAAGAGCGCCAATCTCTTGCGGATGCTCGGCGGCCCGCTGATCGAGTTGGTCCCGCGATCGATGTTCCAAGGAGAGAGGACAGAATGACAGCCGATATTCTCAAGCGAGTGGTCGAAGACGAGGTCCGTTTCGTCTGCCTACAGTTCACCGACGTCAACGGCGCGGTCAAGAGCGTCGACATCCCGGTCCGGCAGCTGGCGGGCGCCATCGAAGACGGGGTGTGGTTCGACGGTTCGTCGGTCGAAGGCTTCGCGCGAATCCAGGAGAGCGACATGCGGCTGATCCTGGATACGTCGACCTATGCCGTCCTGCCCTGGAGCCCGCCGGAACGCCGCCGGGCGCGCGTCTTCTGCGACATCTTCCGCCCTAACGGCACACCTTTCGCCGGCGACCCGCGCGGCGTCCTCAAGCGCATCTTGGCCGAGCTCGACAAACGCGGCTGGCAATACAACGTCGGTCCCGAGCCCGAATTCTTCCTGCTTCGGAAGAATGGCCCGGAGACGATCCACCCAGTCCCCCACGACATCGGTGGCTACTTCGATTTCTCCGCCAGTGACGAGGCTCAGCGCGTCCGGACGGAGCTGATGTTGGCACTCGACGGAATGGGCCTGGAAGTAGAGATGGGCCACCACGAGGTCGCCCTCGGACAGCATGAGATCGACTTCAGATTCGCCGACGCTCTGCATACGGCGGACAACGTGGTCACGCTGAAGTACACAGTGAAGGCGCTTGCGGCGCGTCACGGTTTGATCGCGACCTTCATGCCGAAGCCGATCTTCGGAATCAACGGATCGGGGATGCACTGCCATCA
>JBGOYQ010000220.1:0-3351 GCA_041479735.1 Anaerolineae bacterium
CCCCGCCGTTCATACAGGCGGGGGCAAGTCTTGTCCATGAAGGAGCGAGACCTCATGATTCTGTTCTTGCGGGAGAAGAGATGCACATGCAGAAACATCCGTGTTCCGCTGGGGCCTAGCGGATGGGATAGCGGGTACCCTCGAGTCCCGACAAGCGTCAAATGGATTGCCGACGAAGAATATTGGGATGAGGCACGGGCTGCGCGTCTTGACTCCAGATGCACATCCAGTGTAAAGCTACCTAGCCGCAGCCCCGCGCCGGATCGCCAATCCCGGTCTTGCTTACACCATGGGAACTGAGGGGAATCGCGGATTTCCGACCTCGCCCGGCTGTGGGATGACAGGACGCTTCCGCGATCACGGCCCACAGACTGGTGCTGTGGCAGGCGCCAGGACACTGGCGGGCGAATAGGATCGCCGGCTGCGGCGTTGGTTCGGGTCGCTGCTGCACCTGCCAGCTATCCCCCAAACTGGTATGTACTTACCGGCGAAATCGTTTGAATTGCCGTTGTCTGTGGTGCCTGGGTCGAAGCAATCGCCGGCGCGCAAGTGATCGCCCGCGTGCCCTGATCCGTGTGGTACTCGTAAAGCTCGCCCGCTGCGTTGAGGACGAGGCGGTATCCGGGGACGATCACCTGCGCGTACAGGACGCCCATCTTGGGACAGCCGAGGCTGGGGTTCGGCCAGTCCTCGGGGGCGATGCTCATGATCTGGATGCTCGACGCAGACAGCCCTGTACGGCCGGCCAGGTCCTCGATCGCAGCTTGCAGAGCCATGGGCGTTGGGGTGCCGGCTTCCACACCGGCAGTCGGCGGCAATGACGTCACCTGGATGGCGACTGGGGTGCTCGACGCCGGCGCCGGCAGCGTCGAACTCGGGGTGGTGGTCGCGACTACGCAAGCGCTGAGCAAGCCCATACCGGCCAAGATCAGGAGCCATCGCAGGAATCGGTTATCCACGGTTACCTCGCCAACTGACTCATCCTACTTCAACGGCCGCGGCGCCTGCCTACCGCCCGGGTCATTCTATCGTATGAAGGCCCTAGATGACCGAATTCGAGCATCGGCAAGGCACCCGTACGCTTAGGACGCTTTTCGAGCCCGCCAAGTTCCTCAACTCGCCCTGGCAAGTCGCCGGCCCCGGATCGGGTCTGCCCCTCCCACACGCGCAGCCTCGGGTGGCAGGAACGGGATGGTGTTCGCGGACCGTACGGTGCGCCGTTGATGGCATTTGACAGGATTGCGAGTATCTTGAGAGGCCGAAGAAATCCTTTGATAGTCGCCGTTGACCATCATGGCGGTAACCTGCCCGTCCGGGATTAAGGCCCGGTCCGGGCCACCACGGAGAAGCGATGCCATGACCGATGCCAGTGAGACGGACTTCGCCAAACGTTTGTTTCCCGCGGAAGAGCGGCCCTATCGAGCACCGCTGCTCGTGGCGTTGACGGCGTTGCTCCTGGGCCTCCTGGTCCAGGCCTTGTTCTATGAACAGCCTCTGGGGATCTCCTTCCCGATCTGGGCTGGCGCGATGGCTCTGGCTGCGGTGGCATTGGCGCTCTACGTGAACCGTCGGCCTTCGGTTCAGGGCCTAGGGGTCGTCGTGCCTCTGCTGTTCTTCGCCGTGATGAGCGCGATTCGGATGGAGCCGATGACGCTGGTCCTTAGCCTCGGGCTCACCCTGGCCTTGTTTCTGTTGTGGGTCAGGACTTTCCGGACGGGGTCGCTTCCAGGCTTCGGCTGGCTAGACTTCGCCCTCGCCTTCGCCTGGGTGCCGATCGAGGCCTGGCTCCGGCCTTGGAGGGTTCTGTCGGAGGCGAGCCGACGTCTTGTCGGGGAGCGCGGGTCACGCTCTGCCATCCTGGCGGTGGTGCGCGGTCTGCTCCTGGCCATCCCGGTGCTCGTCGTCTTTGCGCTGCTGCTGACCGCTGCAGATCTGGTGTTCGCCGATTACATGCGCGCGGCGTTCAGCTGGCTGAACCTGGAACGCCTGGCCGAGGTCGCCAACCGCACGATCTTGGCTGTGCTGGCGGCGATCTTCTTCCTCGGCGCCTTCGTGGCCGCCACGCGCGACCCCGGAGACCGGCGTCTCCTGGGCAAGGAGCGCCCGATCGTCAAGCCGTTCCTGGGGTTCACCGAGTCGGTCGTCGTCATTGGTGCCGTCGACCTCCTGTTTGCCGTCTTTGTCTTCGTCCAATTCCGTTATCTATTTGGCGGTCAGGCGAACATCGCTGCTGCAGGTTACACCTACGCCGAGTATGCCAGGCGCGGCTTCGGCGAGCTCGTGGCCGTTGCGGTGCTGACGCTGGGAATGATCCTGCTGCTGGCCCAATTCGGGCGGCGGGAGGTAGCTTCGCAGCGGATCTGGTTCAACGGATTGAGCGCAGCGCTGGTGGGGTTGGTCGGCGCCATCCTCGGGTCGGCGCTCATGCGAGTGTTGATGTATGAAGACGCTTATGGTTTCACGCGTCTGCGGACGTACACGCACATCGCCATCTACTGGATCGCCGTGATGTGCGTCGCGTTCCTGGTGCTGTTGCTGCTCGGCCGCCTGCGCCTGTTCGCGCCCGCGTGCGCCATCGGCCTGCTCGGATTCGCGGCGACGCTGAGCGTCATCAACGTGGACGGGTTCATCGTCCGCCAGAACGCGGCCCGCATGGATCAGACCGGCCTGGTCGACACGGCTTACCTTTCCAGCTTGAGCTCGGACGCGCTGCCGGCGCTGGCCGGCCTGGCAATGCGATCCTTTGAGCCGGCGCGATCCGAATTGCTGGGCCGCCTGGCCTGCCGGCAAATCGCACTGCAGCAGGGGACCGCCGGGCTCCGGTGGCCGTCGTACCACTTTTCGGATGCCGCCGCGTTACGGGCGCTTGCGCCGTTACAGGCGACGTTGGGTAAGTTCCAAGTCAATTGGGGTGGTGACCGGTGGGTTTGGACGGTGAAGATCGCCGGTGAGGATGTTCCGTGTACCGGAGGCTTGGATTGACGCCGGGCCGATCGAGCTGTCCTTCAGCGCAACACGCCGCCGGCCGCCAGGCCGGCGGTTTTCGTTCCGATTACCCAGAAGCTGTTACCCTGTCGGACGATTCGCGCCTGGGCCCCCAGGCGGCTAAGGCCGGCGGCGATGTCGTCGGCCGGGCGGAAGCGGCTGCGCATCAGGAGTAATCGCTCGACCAGCGCGATCAGTTTCACGGCGAAGACGGCGATATCCGGTTCTTCGATCACCACGCGGCCGCCGGGCGCTAACGTCCGCCACATCTCCCCTAGGCCGCGCTGCTGGTCGGCCAGATGATGGAAGGCGTCGACCATGACTACCCGGTCGAAGCAGCCCGGTGGGAAGGGCAACGCTTCGATC
>JBGOYQ010000221.1:0-3335 GCA_041479735.1 Anaerolineae bacterium
CCGATGGCTGCCGACCGACCAGTGTATTTCATCTCGAGCAACACCCACAGCCTGGTCAACCTGTGTAGCGGTTTCGCGCTGCGGCACCAGGATCCGATCGTGCGCTTCCTGCAGCACCCGGACCATGCCGACCTGCTGTCCGAATGGCAGGACATCGAGGCCCGCAACGTTCCTTCCAGCCGCGAGAACTTCCTGTACTACGTCTTGAAGAAATTGCTCGAGAGTCCCGGAGGGCAGGAGCTGCGGGCCGAACGGACCGCCGACGAGTTGGCCTGCGGCATCCAACGCATTCCCAGCCAGCACGGCTTCGACGTCACCGCCCAGGTCATCGACCTCCGGCGCCTCAAACCGGAGTGGATCGACCCGCGCCTGCACCAGCCTGGCCTGGAGGCCTTGACAGGCAGCGAGGCCTTGATTGTCAACATCGACTACCCGCTCGGCGTGGCCGCCTACCTGATGCTGTCGCACGTCGCCACCCGGGTGGGCGATGTCCGCGGCGTGTACATTATGGGCAAGTCGGCGACGTTGAACGGGGTAATCGGGGACGTGCTGATTCCGTCCGTCGTGCACGATGAAATCTCGCAGAACACCTACCTGTTCGAGAATTGCTTTGGCGCCCCGGACGTGCGCGACTCGCTCGTGTACGGGACGGTGCTGGACAACCAGAAGACGGTCAGCGTGCGCGGGACGTTCCTTCAGACGCCGCGCTACATGGATGTGTTCTATCGCGAGGGATACACCGATATCGAGATGGAGGCGGGGGCGTATCTGTCGGCCGTGTACGAAATGTACCGCCCGAAACGGCACCCGGTAGATGAGATCGTCAACCTGTACGGCCTGCCGTTCGACCTGGGGATCCTGCACTACGCCTCAGATACGCCTCTGAGCAAAGGCAAGAACCTCGGCGCCGGCTCGCTCTCGTATTTCGGCATGGACCCGACGTATGCCACCAGCCTGGCCATCCTGCGCCGCATCTTCGGGCTGGAGCTGGACCGCCTGGCGAAGACGGCCTCGCCCCAGGCGGCGTAGACCAGAGCCCTGACTGCAGGTGTCGCGTATGTCGGTCATTGGCCAATCCGCTCGCCGCATCGACGCCCTTGGCAAGGTCACCGGGGTGACCCGGTATCCAGGCGACATCAACCGTCCGGACCAAGCCGCCGCCAAGATACTTTTCGCACGCCGGCCGCATGCCATCGTCCGGGCGCTGGACGTCTCGGCCGCCGAGTCTCTCCCGGGAGTGATTGCGGTGTTCACGGCCAAGGACGTCCCGGTCAACGAGTACGGTCTGCTTGTCCCGGATCAGCCGGTGTTCTGCGGGCCCGGCTCGAGCAAGCCCTTCGCCGACCGGGTGCGCTTCATCGGCGACCAGGTGGCGATGGTCGTGGCCGAGACAGAGGCGATCGCCGATCGCGCACGAAGTCTGATCCGTGTCGACTACGAAGATCTTCCGGTCGTCTCCGATCCGGTGGCCGCCATGGCCGAGGGTGCGACGCTCCTACACCCGGACCGCGGCAGCAACGTCTTCTGCCACTACCGGATTCGCAAAGGCGATGTGGACGCAGCCCTGGCGGCTTGCGACGTGGTCGTCGAACACGAATACCGCACGCCGCCGCAGGAGCATGCCTACTTACAGCCGGAGGCCGGGATCGCCTACATCGACGCCGACGGCCGGATCACCGTCGAAGTCGCGGGGCAATGGACACACGAGGATCAAGAGCAGATCGCCCACTCGCTAGGGCTGCCGGTCGATCGGATCCGCGTCATCTACCCGGCGATCGGAGGCGCGTTCGGCGGCCGAGAGGACATGTCGGTGCAGATCGTCCTGGCATTGGCCGTGTGGCGGTTGCACCAGCGCGGCATCGATCGGCCGGTCAAGATCATCTGGTCGCGCGAGGAGTCGATCATCGGGCATCACAAGCGCCATCCGTTCATCCTGCGTGCCCGCTGGGGCGCGACGCGCCAGGGCAAAGTCCTGGCCGCCGAGTGCGAGCTCATCCAGGACGGCGGAGCCTACGTCTACACCTCGACCAAGGTGCTGGGCAACGCCACACTGATGTGCACCGGACCCTACGACATCCCCAGCGTCAAGGTCGACTCGTATTCGGTCTACACCAACAACGTTCCCAACGGCGCCTTCCGCGGCTTCGGCGGCCCACAGGGTACCTTCGCCGCCGAATGCCAGATGAACCGGTTGGCCGAGGCGCTGGGGCTCGATCCGGTCGAGATGCGGGCGCGCAACGTCCTGACCGAGGGTGCGCTGCTCTCTGTCGGTACGCCTTTGCCGAAGGGCGTCACTATCGGCGCGGTCGTAGAGGCGTGCGCCCGGCGATCGGGGTGGACCCAGGGCAAGGGAGGATGGCAGCGACCCGACCGGTCCGCTTGGAACTCACCGCAAGCCGGCCACCTCCGCCGCGGGATCGGCTTCGCCTGCTCCTTCAAGAACGTCGGCTTCTCGTATGGCGCCCCCGAGCAGTCAACGGCGACGATCGAGCTCCACGGGGCCGCCAGCATAGAGCGGGCCGTCGTGCGACAGGCCGGCGCCGACGTCGGGCAGGGCGCGCACACCGTCATGGCCCAGATGGCGGCCGAAGCCCTGCATCTTCCCGTCGAACGGATCGAGATGGTCGTCTCGGACACGGCGCAAACCGGGAACTCCGGGTCGGCCTCCGCCTCGCGGTTGACCTTCATGTCCGGTAACTCGATACGCGGCGCGGCCGAAGCCGCGCTGGCCAAGTGGGCAGCCGAGGAGCGCCCGGCGGTCGCTACATACAGCTATCGCGCCCCGAAGACGACGCCTCTTGACCCGCAAACCGGGAAGTGCGAACCCAATTTCGCCTACGGCTATGTGGCCGAGACCGCCACGGTCGAGGTCGATACCGAGACTGGCCACATACGCATCCTCGGCATCGTGTGCGCTGACGATGTCGGCCGCGTCATAAATCCGCAACTGGTGCGCGGGCAGATGGAAGGCGCCATCGTCCAGGCGGCCGGGTACACCATCCTGGAGAACTTCCTTGAAAAAGACGGCCGGGTACTGACCCCGTACTTCTCGACCTACCTGATCCCGACGATCCTGGACATCCCAGAGACGGTAGACCCGCTCATCCTCGAGTATCCGGACCCGATCGGCCCGTTCGGGGCCCGCGGCATGGGCGAGATGCCTTTTCTCCCCGTTGCCCCGGCGGTCATCGCGGCCGTGCATGACGCCATCGGCGCATGGTACGACAGTTTCCCGCTGACCCCCGAGCACGTCCTTCGGGGGATGGGACACCTCGACAATCGATGAGCGCGCGCCGGGCGCTGATCGTCGTTCGAGGTGGGGGTGACCTGGCGAC
>JBGOYQ010000222.1:0-3326 GCA_041479735.1 Anaerolineae bacterium
CCGTGCGCATTTGCCCCGCCTCCAAGTCCGCGGACGACAAGCCTGGGCTCCCCGCCCGGCTCGAGCGCGTGGCTACCTCTTTGCGCCCGGATGGGCAGCGGGGAGCCCCTGCGGACACGGGCGAGGGCCCCCGATGACCGCTCCGAGCTATGTCCACACCGAGGCCGGCGTCGGGGCAATCTTCCAGTATGGCGCCGACCGCTTCCTCAGCCGCGGCGCCCCCGGCTCTACTTTGCGGTCTGCGACGATCGGTCTCGGCATCCTGATTTACTGGTTCGGCCTATCGTGGGCGATCGTGCCCTCCCCGTCAAGCGTTCCGTCCTGGTTTGCCGGCCTGCCCTTTCCGGCCGACGCCTTGGCCCGCGTGCTTGTGGCACTGCTCGCCCCTGCAGTCCTGACGCATCTGGTGCCTGTGCTGGGCGGGATTTGGCTGGCCTACCGGCTCGGTTCGCATTACCTGGCGGACTTGTTCGAGCTTGAATCATTCGGCTTGGCCTCGCGTTATCTGCGCGGCGCCGTCTGGGGTCTGGGCTACGACACGCTGGCCGTCTCGAGCGGAGACGTCAATCAGTTGGACTGGACCAGCCCTATGGTCCGGGTTGGTGGGCCCGGACTGCTGGCCGTGCACCTCGGCTTCGCGGCCGTCTTCGAGACGGCCGAAGGCCACCCGCGCGTCTATGGGCCGGCACCAAGGCGATTCGTCCAAGGGTTCGAGCGATTGCGCGACGTCGTCGACCTGCGCGATCAGATGCGCCCCGTCGAGGAGGTCCGGACGACGACCCGCGACGGAGTTGAAGTGTGCGCCCGCGACGTCCAGATGATGTTCCGGGTCTACGGCGGCGGGCGGCCGAGGGGCTTGAGCGATCCTTACCCCTTCACCGAAGAGGCCGTGCGCCACCTCGTCTACGCGCAGATGATCGGTGATCAAGGGCTGGAGCGCTGGACGGACGCGCTGCCGGATCTCATCCGCGCAGAAATCAGCGGATTCGTGTCTGGGCTGACGCTGGAGCAATTCCTCGCGCTCCAACCAGCGTCCGACGATGACGCCCGGCCATCGGGCCCAGCCGCGTTTCACATCCCCCGTCGCCGGCTTACCGAGCGGCTTCACACCGACGAGCTGCGCCAGCGGTTGCAGCAGGCCGGGCTGGAGCTGGCCTGGGTCGGCGTGGGAACCTGGGAGATCGCCCCGGCGGGGCGGTCATCGGACTCGTCGCTGGCGCAGACCCTGGGATCGGGTTGGCGCGACGTCCAGCGACTACACCGACTGGATCAACAGCCCAACTCGGACACCTCGGAGGGCGCGCGCCCGGACGGCGAAACCGAGCGAGTCCTGCAAGACTTGGCCGAGTCTTGGGAGAGCGCCGCCGCACGCGGGTCGGACCCGAAGGCGGCTCTGCTGGAGCGGATCCGGTCCGTGCTGGTCGATCTGCGCCAAGAGCCTGAGGACGGGCCGAGCGGAGCGCTGGCGCGACCTCTCGATGCGGTCCTCGAGCACCTGGCCTCCCTGCAGCCACCCATCGGCTTTGGGGAGGCGATTCCGTGAGCGCCTCTCCTTCAGGGGAGGGGCACGTCGTGGTCGTCGGTTCGGCGGGCGTCGATATCGTCGGCCGCCCCACATCTGTGCTCCAGATGGGGACCTCCAACCCAGGGACGCTGCGCATGTCCAGCGGCGGTGTTGGACGAAACGTGGCCGAAAACCTGGCCCGGCTGGGAATGGACACGCACTTGATCACGGCCGTCGGCGCCGACCTCGAAGGGCAAACGGTCTTGCGCAGGACGGCCGAGGCCGGCGTCCACGTCGAGCAGGCCCTGGTCCTGGGCGATCAGAAGACCTCCGCCTACCTGGCGGTCCTGGACGAATCCGGCAGCCTGCGGCTGGCGCTGGATGACATGCGGCCGGTCGACTCCGTCACGCCGGCGCACTTGCGCGCCTGCAAATCGTTAATAGAGAACGCCGCCGCGGTCTTCGTCGACGGCAACCTGTCGCCCAAGGCGCTGGCGGCCGTGATCGGCATGGCCATTCGCGCCGGCGTCCCGGTCGCCGCCGATCCAACCTCGGTCAGCCTGGCGTCACGATTCATCCCGCACCTGAAAGACCTGTGGCTATTCACGCCGAACGAGGCCGAAGCCGGCGTCCTGTGCCCGCACCCGGTGCCTCACGCCGATCGCAACCGCGCCATCGAGGCCGCGCGGCATCTGGTGTCGCAGGGGGTGCAGATTGCGGCCATCAGCATGGCGGAGTCCGGCGTTGGTTATGCCTCGGCTGAGAGCAGCGGCTTCGTCCCGGCGGTGCAGACCGAGATCATCGATCCGACTGGCGCCGGCGACGCACTCACTGCGGCGATCATCTTCTCCCTGCTCAATGACATCCCCCTGGACGAGGCGGTCCGGCTGGGCGCGGCCGCGGCCGCGCTGACCTTGCGGACGCCCGGCAGCGTCGCCTCGAACCTGTCGCTGGAACTGCTCTATGACCAGCTGGGCTGACCATCGACGCGGCACCCCTTGGGCGCCGCCTTGGCCAGACACGAAGGACGATTCATGACTCCGGCTTTGCCGGCTTGGGTCCACCTGCACGCGGACGTCGCCCTTGCCTTGCACGAGGGGCGCCCGGTCGTCGCCCTCGAGTCGACCGTGATCACCCACGGCCTTCCGCAGCCCCTGAACCTTGAGCTGGCCCGACGGATGGAGGCCGAGGTGCGCTCGGCCGGCGCGCAGCCGGCCACGATCGCCGTCGTCAACGGCCAGGTCCGGGTGGGGCTCACGCAGGACGAGCTCGAACGCTTGGCCCTCGCCCCAGATGTCCGCAAGGTCAGCCGCCGCGACCTGGGTGCCGTGATCTCGCGCGGGGAATGGGGCGGCACGACCGTCGCGGCGACGATGATCGCGGCACATGCGGCTGGCATCCGTGTCTTCGCCACCGGCGGCATCGGCGGTGTCCATCGTGGCGGCGCCGGCGACGTCTCGGCCGACCTCCCTGAGCTGGCCCGGACACCGGTCGCCGTCGTGTGCGCCGGTGCTAAGGCCATCCTCGATCTGCCGCGCACGCTGGAGTGGCTGGAGACTGCCGGGGTGCCTGTGATCGGCTGGAACACGGATGAGTTCCCGGCCTTCTTCTCGCGCAGCAGCGGCCTGCCGGTCAGCATTCGAGTCGACCGCCCTCAGGGAGCGGCCGATATTCTGCGCGCCCATTGGGCGATCGCCGACGCCGGAGGCGCGCTCGTCTGTGTTCCCTGCCCGGAGGAATTCGCCGTGCCCGCGTCGCAAGTGGAGCCCAAGCTGCAGCAGGCCCTGGCCCAGGCGGAGGCGGGGCACGTGTTCGGCAAGGA
>JBGOYQ010000223.1:0-3315 GCA_041479735.1 Anaerolineae bacterium
CGGCGGCCGAGCTTCGATGACGTCGGCCAGTTGAGCTACACCCGCACGGCGATCGACGAGACGCTGCGGCTCTACCCTCCGACGGTGTTGTTGGGGCGTGAGGCCGTCGCCGAGGATGAGATCGGCGGCTACCCGATTCCGGCCGGCGCCATGGTCATCCCGGTGCCTTTCATTCTTCATCGCCATCCGCATTACTGGCCCAATCCCGATGAGTTCGACCCGGAGCGGTTCGCTCCCGAGGCCGCCGACCGGCGGCCGAAGCAGGCGTACATTCCCTTCTCCAGCGGCCGGCGTGTCTGCCTAGGCAACAGCTTCGCCCTGCTCGAAATGACGCTTGCCCTCAGCATGGCGATAGCGCGTTTCCGGCTGGAGCCGGTCTCGCCTGAGCCGATCCTCGAGGAATTCGCCGGGACGACGCGACCGACGCGGCCGGTGATCATGCGCGTCCGGCCTCGGGCCGATTGACTCAGCCCTGGGTCTTGCCGGAACGAAAGCGCCGCCACTCGGCGGCGCCATCATTTCTCCTGTTGTCTTGCGACAGACCGCGCCGGTCATGCACGGGCCCTGCCGGCATCGCCAGCTACCTCTTAGCGGGCTGGGGTTCCGTAGCGGGCATCTCTACTTGCCGGTCGAAGTAGATGCTCTTGCCCTTGGCCGACAACGGGATGCCCATCACGAAATCGGCGTCGATCATCCCCAGGGCGCGGGCGACCACGCCGGCCCGGTACATGATCCGGTTGTCCAGGTTCAACATCCCGGCGACCTTGACCGCTGAGCCCAGGGCGATGCCGAGGTCCAGGTGGCGCAGGGCGCAATTGGGCCCGCGGAATTCGCCCTCGTAAGTGTTGGGGGTGATGCAGCTCTCCGCGCCGCAGGCGCTGCAGTTGAGATCGAGCACATCGGCGTCTTTCAAACCGACCAAGACCACGGCATCCGAGTCGATAACATTCTGGCCGTCGCGGTCGAAGTTCGTCTTGTGGGTTCGGGTCCCATAATCGATCATCCCCTGGCCCAGCCGCTTGACTGCCTCGCCTTCCAGCGTCTCCACAACGATGAAGCTCCTACCGGCCGCTTTGGGCGCGGTGACGGCGGCGATCGCCATCAGGTCGGTGACTGTTCGCACACCTTGCATACGAATCCTCCTCCAACTCGCCCGCCTGGGACGATGATTTCCTTGGCTGGGATCGTTCCGGAAGGGACGACAACTCAGATCGCGGCCCCGCCCCCGACTTGCCCTCGGAACCCTACTCGTAGCGCAGCGCTTCCACCGGCTCCAGGTCGGCCGCCCGTTTGGCGGGATAGATCCCGAAGAACAAACCGACAGCGGCCGAGAACAAGGTCGCCAGCAGGATCGCATCCAGGGTGACGGCCGGCGTCAGGTTGGCATTCTGCGAGCGGGCGATCGCGCCGACCACGAGCGACAAGCCCCAGCCAAGCAGGATTCCGATGACGCCTCCCGCCAGGCTCAGCAGCAGCGACTCCGTCAGGAACTGGATCATGATGTCACGCTTGCGCGCCCCAATCGCTTTGCGCAGGCCGATCTCGCGCGTGCGTTCGGTGACCGAGACGAGCATGATGTTCATGATGCCAATTCCGCCGACCAGGAGCGAGATCCCGGCGATGCCGCCCAAGAAGATGGTCAGCACGCCGGTGATCGTGCCGGCGATGTCGAGGAAGTTCTGCTGGGTGAAGACCGTGAAGTCGTCGGCGCCAATTGGCGTCTGATGTCGCGAGCGCAGAAGCTCAGCCGTTTCTACTTGGGCGGCCGGCACCTGGTCGGCGGCGGCAGCCTGCACCAGGATCATATCAACCGCGTCGCGCACGGCCCGGCGCGAGACCAAGCGCGACTGCGCCGTGGTCAGAGGGATAATGATTTGGTCGTCCGGGTTCGAAAACCCGGAGCCGCCCTGAGCTTTGAGGACACCGATGATGCGAAACGGCTGGCCGCTTATCCGGATAGTCTGGCCGGTGACGCCTTCGTGCGCGCCGAGCAGGTTATCGGCCGTCGTCGGACCCAACACGGCTACGGCGGCACGGCCGAGGACCTGGTCGTTGGTGATGAACTCACCTTCCGTCACCGAGAGGCTGCGCATGAGGTCATAGCCGGTCATCACCGCTGAGATCTGCGTCGTCGTGCTCTCGCCTCCGTACGCCACGGTCGCGCGTGAGGAAATCAGGGGCTGGGCGTCGATGATATCGGGGGCCGCCATAGGGTCCTTGAGCGCGGTCGCATCCTCCAAAGTCAGCGGCTTCGGATTGCGGACGTCGCGGCCCCCGCCAGGGATGACGAAGAGCAGATTCGTCCCGATGCTGCTGATCGAGCCAGTGATGGAGTTCTGCGCTCCATGTCCGATTGCCACGATGGCGATAACGGCTCCGACGCCGATGACAATGCCCAACACAGTCAGGGCCGACCTGAGTTTGTTGCTGGCCAAGCTATCGAGGGCTTCGATGATATTCTGTAACAAGTCCATCAATGCGTCCTTTGGTGAATACAGGACGCGCGGCGAAAAGCGGTCGCAATGGATCGGGCCGTAAGAGCGCCTGGCGTCGGATTCCGTCCCTACCGTGCTGCTGCCTCGATTGTGCCACGGATCGATAAGTCGCGCCAGGTTTGATCCTACGGCTGGCCAATCTCATATCTGACCAGGCAAAGGTGCGAACGCACCCTGGCGTCCATTCGAAGCCGGTCCTTTCGACGCCAAACTTGGAGAAGTGGGCGGATCCGCCATGCGTGGTAAGCAGCACGCCGGCGTACGCTGCAATCAAGAATGACACCCCCGCGTCGTTCGGCCTATCGCTCGCTAGCCGGCGCTGGGGGAGAAAGCAGGAGGCCCGTCGGGGCTCGAGTTCGAGCCCGGCGGACCTCAACAGGAGTCATCTTGACGACTATCTCAACTGATCAACGACGCGCAGGTCTTGATGCTTCCCTCACCCGGCTGCGGCAATCAGGCCGTCAGCCTCCACCGAAGCCTCCACCAAACCCGCCGCCAAACCCACCACCAGCTGCCCCTCCCGTCGTCGTCGTCGATGTCACCACGATCTCGTCGCCTTCCTTGACGTTCCCCGATACGATCTGCGTCAACGTGCCCGACGACGCCCCCAGCTTCACCGTCTCCGGCGTCGATTTCCCGTTCACCAGCACGTTCACCACCTGCTGCCCGTTCACCGTCCTCACCGCCCGACTCGGCACCACCAATGCCCCCGTCACCTCACTCACCGTGACGTTCACCGCCGCCGTCATCCCCGGCTTAATCAGCGTGTCCGGGTCCGTGATCCCTACCGTCACTATGAAGTCCACCACCCCTGACACCA
>JBGOYQ010000224.1:0-3314 GCA_041479735.1 Anaerolineae bacterium
CGCCCAGTCGACCAGCCGCTCCACACGGAAGACACAAGAGGAAATTCTGGCCCGGACCCTGAAGGAACGCATCAAGTAGCTGGCGAGCCCGATTCCCCCAACGAAGCCCAAGACAGGAAAAGAAAAGGCGCACAGCTCGTGCGCCTGATGTCGTCCACCTCGATTGCGTCTGCGGGCAACGGCTAGGGCTCCTCGTCCTCCACCCAGCCCTCCTCCTCCTCTTCCTCCTCGGCGACCCCTCCCTCGTCCTCTTCCTCCCAGAGCTCTTCCATTTCTTCTTCGTCCCAGTCTTCGTCCGCCGGGACCTCGTCGATGTGCGAGTAGGTCAAGCAGCCCTCATCCGGGTCGATCTCGACGGCTGCTGCGCCGCAGTACCCATTTTCGAGGAAGACGCAGTCGACGTAACGGCATCGGATTCGTGGCACGCCTAATCTCTCCTTACTCACAGTCTCCTACGCGCTTTCATCTTCCGCCCGAAGGCGGATGATGCTCATGACAAACAGCGCCGTCACCAACGCTGCCGAGATGACACAGTACGGGCAGATCGCCCTGAGAATTGCCACCTCGACGTAGGTCAGGTACGCCGAGTACAGGGTCCCCACCAGCGTAACCCCAAAAACGCCCAACCGGAAGAGGTAGAAGTTCTGAATCCAGCGACCCTCCAGCACCAACAGGGCCAGGATGACGAGGTAGGTCGCCAGCCCGAACAGCGCCACCGGGATCCCCCACATCTCGGCATACCGGCTGCTGTTGACCGAGGCGCAGTCGCCGATGCCCGAACACGCAGCCACGGCGTTGGCCAGCTTGATCCAGGATAGGTATCCGGCGTCCGCCAGGCCCAGGATGGCCAGGATGCCCGAGACCCATCGAAGGCGATCCACGGGGATTCTCTCAACTTGTGAAGCATTCATGGGAGGGCGACTCCGTCGGTAGGTTGTGATAGTGGCGATGGGGAGTGCACATCCGGTGGTCCGGCCGAGCTTCGCGGCAACCACGGAAACGACCCCGGCGGGTTTCCCTCGTCGTAAGTTCGACGACCCCATTCAGACGCAACGGACGGATCCCCCTGGATCCCCCCAACGCGCCCCGACCCCAAAGAGACTCCATGGGCACCGGGACGGGCAGGCGGGGATTATACCACTCCCGATCTGGGGCCTACCCCGGGCGCAGCCGGCGGGCTTCAAGGACGTTCGGCAGCGCCTCCAGCCGGTTCAGGACTCGGCTCAACTGGCTTAGATCGATGATTCCCATCACCAGGTCGAAGGTCGCCAGGCTGTTCTTGGTAGAGACGTTGATCGATGACATGCTGATGCCCTCGTTCGCCACCAGGGTGGATACATCGCGCATCAGCCCGTCGCGGTCATACGCCCGGATCCGGACCGAGACCGGATAGGTCTGCTTCGGCTTGCCCCAGCTGACCTGGACCAACCGCTCCTTGTCCTTGATGCGCAAGGCGTTGGGGCAGTCGCGCCGATGGATGGTCGCCCCCCGGCCGCGGGTCACGTAACCCACGATCGGGTCGCCTGGGACCGGCTTGCAACAACGCGCCAGGTTGGTCAACAGCCCCTTGAGCCCCAGGATGGACACCTCGCCGGAGGACGCCATCTGCCTCGGCTCGGCGACCGGTTGCGGCGCGGCCAGTCCTTGCAGATCACGTTCGACGATGCCGGCGACGACCTTGCCCAGGTGCACGTCGCCACAACCTATGGCGGCCAGCAGGTCATCCACTTGTGTGTAACTCAGGTCCTTGGCGACCTGTTCGAAGGAGACGGTCTCGAGACCGAGCCGGCGCAGCTCCCGGTCCAGAAGTAATCGGCCATGCGAGATGTTGAGCTCACGATTCTGACGCTTGAACCACTGGCGGGCCTTCCCCCGGGCGCGCTGGCTCTTGATCATCTCCAGGCTGGGGTTGAGCCAGTCCCGGCTGGGGCCGCCGCGCTTGGCCGTCAGGATCTCAACCGAATCCCCCGTCTGAAGCTTGTAGTCCAGCGTGACCAGCTTGCCGTTGACCTTGGCGCCGCGGCAGCGATGCCCGATGTCGGTGTGAATGTGATAGGCGAAATCGATAGGCGTGGAGTCGGCCGGCAGATCGATGATGTCGCCGCGCGGGGTGAAGGCATAGACGCGATCTTCGAACACCTCCGACTTCATGGCGTCGACGAAGTCGCCGGCGTCGTCGACGTCCTGCCGCCACTCCATCAGCCGCCGAAGCCAGCTGATGCGCTGCTCAAAGGCGTCGTCGCGGCGGCGGCCCTCCTTGTAGCGCCAGTGGGCGGCGATGCCGTATTCGGCGCTCTCGTGCATCTCGGAGGTGCGAATCTGGGCTTCTAGGGTCTTGCCGTCGTCGTAGATCACGGCGGTGTGCAGCGATTGGTAGAAGTTGTCCTTGGGCGTAGCGACATAATCGTCGAACGTCCCCGGCACCGGCTTCCAATGGCTGTGGATGACCCCCAGTGCCTGATAGCAGTCGGCCTCGGTCGCCACGATCACCCGCACGCCGCGCACGTCGTAGACGCCTTCAAACGGGATACCTTTGCGATCCATCTTGCGATAGATCGAGTACAGGTGCTTGGGTCGTCCGCTGGCCTCGGCTTTCAATTCGGCCTCGGCCAGCACCTCCTCCAGCCGCTTGCCGATGGCGGCTAGCTCGCTCTCCCGATCGACCCGACGCGTGGCGACGCGTTCGGCGATCTCCTTGTATTTTTCCGGGTAGACGTAGCGGAAACTCAGATCCTCCAGCTCCCACTTCATCTGCCAGATGCCCAACCGGTTGGCCAGCGGGGCGAAGATCTCGAGCGTCTCTTTGGCGATCCGCTGCTGCTTGTCCGGCGATAGGTGCGACAGCGTCCGCATGTTGTGCACCCGATCCGCCAGCTTAATGACCACGACTCGCACGTCGTCCCCCATTGCCAGGAACGTCTTGCGGAGAGTCTCCTTGGCCAGCTCGCCCTTGGTCGGGCGCTGCCGTTTCGGCCGGCCGTCGTGGCTGCTGACCCTCGGAAGCTGGGTCAGCTTGGTCACACCGTCGACCAGCTTGGCGACCTCGGGCCCGAAATCACGCTCGAGGTCGGCCAGCGTGACCGATGTGTCCTCGACCGTATCGTGGAGCAATGCGGCGGTGATCACCGGCGCGGGCGCACCCAACTCTTCGAGGATATTGGCCACGGCTACACAGTGGGTGACGTAAGGCTCGCCGGAGACGCGTTTCTGACCCTTGTGGGCGGTCTCGGCAAGGTGATAGGCGCGCCGTATCTGCTCCCGATCCGCGGGCGAGGTCCCTTCCGGCAACGCCTTCAATAACCCTTCGAGCTTCA
>JBGOYQ010000225.1:0-3309 GCA_041479735.1 Anaerolineae bacterium
AGCCGGCCAACAACCCAAAGGTCCGCATTCTTCCTCGCTGGGCGGCGATTATACCTTTGACGGCCGTCGGCCGTCCTTGCGCTGCCGCGCATCCGAGTCGTCTTGGGAATCAAAAAGGCACCTCCCGCATCACAGGAGGCGCCTCAAGAACCGACACGTTATCGAAACTCGGTCATTAGCGCCTCGAGGCTGGCTTGCGGGGGTCGCATCAGCTCAGGCGGGAGCGCCGCCAGAGGCGTCTCCACCAAGCCTTCGATGTCCTGCAGGACAGGCTGCTCATCGTTCAGATATAGCAGCCCAGTCACCAGAAGCTGCTTCTCGCGCGCCTGCTCGAGCAACTGCAGCGCTGCGATCCGGTCGCGCGGGTTGTAGTCGCGCTCGAGTTTCTTCAGGATCAGGGTCGAACCGTCGTGCATTTCGACCGTCGTGACCTCGCCCGGCTCGTAGTCGACGTGGATCTCTTCGCGCTTCGGAATCAGGCTCATGTCATGGATCGGATCTTCATGTTCCTTGCCCCAGGCATACGATTTGGTCGACTCATCTCGATTGTTGAAGGTCACGCATGGGCTGATGATATCGAGGACCGACGTGCCACGATAGCTGAGGGCGGCCTTGATCAGCTCTTTGACCTGGCGCGGGTCTCCGGCGAACGAGCGCGCCACGAACCCACAGTTGGCCGTCAGGGCCTCGATACAGATGTCGACCGGGACGAACGGATTCTCCATCCCCTTCTTGAGCACTTGGCCCTTGTCCGCAGTCGCCGAGAACTGCCCTTTGGTCAGGCCGTAGACGCCGTTGTTTTCGACGATATAGATCATCGGGACATTGCGGCGAAGCAGGTGAATGAACTGGCCGATTCCGATGCTGGCGGTATCGCCGTCGCCGCTCACGCCGATGCCGCGGATCGATCGATTGGCGACCAGCGCGCCCGTAGCCAGCGAGGGCATCCGTCCGTGCAACCCGTTGAACCCATGCGACTGGTTCAGGAAGTACGCCGGGCTCTTGCTCGAACAGCCGATGCCGGACAGCTTGATGACCGTGCTGGGCCGCACGGACATCTCGAAGCAGGCGGCGATGATCTGGCTCGAAATCGAATTGTGGCCGCAGCCCTGGCATAGCGTCGACGGGTTACCGCGATAGTCATTCTTCTCGAGTCCGATCAGGTTGACTGTCGTGCTTCGCCCGCTCTGTTCAACCGTGGTTGCCATCTTTTCAGACTCCTTCCGCAGCGGCCACCGATGCGGCGACCCAGCGGGCGCTCATCGGAAGCCCGTTGTTGATCGCCAGAGAACGCA
Source organism: Anaerolineae bacterium (assembly GCA_041479735.1). Taxonomy (GTDB): domain Bacteria; phylum Chloroflexota; class Anaerolineae; order Anaerolineales; family E44-bin32; genus JBGOYQ01. The sequence continues at coordinate 1,296 of JBGOYQ010000225.1, forward strand.
GCCGGGCCGCCTGCTCCGACGCTTCGATCTGCAGCACCTTGTGCATCTGGCCGTCGGTATTCATCTCGATGACGTATACCCGCTTGTGGGAGCGGATAAACTCGGCGACCTCATCACCAAAGGGAATCGACCTCAGGCGCAGGAAGTCAGTCTGAATCCCCTGGCTGGCCATGCGATCTCTGGCCTCAAGGATGGCCGGTTCGGTCGACCCGAAGGCGATCAGGCCTATGTCTGCCTTACCCGCCTGGGCAGGATGGATGATCGATCGAGGCATGGACTTGCGGGCCGTCTCCAGCTTGCGCCAGATCCGGTTCATGTTCGAACTCCAGTCCTCCGGGCGCTCGGAGTACGCCGCTTGCTCATTGTGCCCGGTGCCACGGGCGAACCAGGCGCCCTTGACGTTCTCTGTGCCGGGCAGGGTTCGATAGGTGATCCCGTCGCCGTCCACGTCGCGATACCGGGCGAAGTCCTTCACCTTCGCCAGGTCCTCATCGCTCAAGACCTTGCCCCGGTCGAAAGGCTTATCCGGATAACGGAACGGCTCCGACATCCACAGATTCATGCCGATGTCCAGGTCACTGAGCACAAATATCGGCATCTGCAACCTCTCGGCGAGGTCGAATGCCTTCCAGCCAAATTCGAAACACTCGCTGGGCGACGAGGGGAGCAGCATCACGTGCTTCGTGTCGCCGTGGCCCATGTAGCGCACGAACAGGATGTCGCCCTGCGACGTGCGCGTCGGCAGGCCTGTGCTCGGCCCCATGCGCTGGACGTCCCAGATGACGATCGGGACCTCGGCGAAGAACGCCATCCCGACGTACTCGGCCATCAGGGACAGCCCGGGGCCGGACGTAGAGGTCATGGCCCGGGCGCCCATCCATCCGGCGCCGACTGCTATCCCGGCGGCGGCGATCTCATCTTCGGCCTGCAGGATGGCATAGGTGGCCTTGCCCGAGGCCGGATCGAGGCGCAGCTTGGGAGCGTATTCCTGCAATCCTTCGGCCAGGCTCGAGGCGGGGGTGATTGGATACCAGGCGGCGACTTCAAACCCGCCATAGATGGCCCCCAGCGCCGCGGCAGTGTTGCCGTCTGATAGGATCATGCCTTCGGTCTTGTGGTCGCGCTCGACCACGTAGGGATCCGTCTTGACCAGGTTGGCGCGCGCCCAAGCCGCGGCCGCGTCGATCATCGCCATATTGGCTTCCACCGGCTTGACGCGGTGATCGAAGTGGGTCTCGAGGGCGCCGCGTAGGTCGGCCAGCTCGATGTGCAGCAGCTCGGCCACGATGCCGACGTAGGCCATGTTGGCGATATATTCGCGCAGCTGCTTGGGTGGGTCGAGCTGCTTGATCAGCTCCTGCACCGGCATCGGGTAGTAGACGACATCTTCGCGCGTCCTCGGCTGGTTGATCGTGTCCATGTAGAAGCACACACCCCCGGGACTGAGCTCAGCCAGATCCTCGCTGAAGGTGGCCGGGTTCATCGACACCAGGATCTCCGAACGTTCGCGCCGGGCGGTGTAGCCATGTGCGCTGGCGCGGATCGTGAACCAGGTCGGCAAGCCCTGGATGTTCGACGGGAAAAGGTTCTTGCCGCTGACCGGAATGCCCATCCGGAACAGCGCCCGAATGATGGCCATATTCGACGTCTGGCTGCCCGAACCGTTCACGGTCGCGACCACCATAGAGAAATCGTTGACGATCGGCGCCTTCTCATTCGCCGGAGCCTGACGGGCTCGAACGGCGGGATCTGCTGTTGTCATCGCGCCAACCTCCTGTGATCGTGAATTGATGAATCGTGGTCCTCGCCTTGGGCTTCGCGCTCGCGCAGGCGGTCGAGCTCGGGCCGGTCGAGCAGCAGCCCGGCGTGCTCGATGAGCACCTGGTAGCCTGCGTCGTACTCGTTCTGGACGATGGCCTTCACCATCCGCTCGTGGAAGCCCCAGACCATTTCCAAGTAGGCGTAGTCGGCGTAGACGTTCAGGCCGACGGCCTCATACGCATCCCAGTATGCC
>JBGOYQ010000226.1:0-3299 GCA_041479735.1 Anaerolineae bacterium
CCTAGCCGTGTGACCCGACCAGAGTCACAAATGCAAAGAGCCCGTGCCTAGGCACGGGCTCTTTGCATTTGGTCGTCTTCGTTATTGGCTGCGCTAGGCGCCGAGGTAGGCCTCCTCCACCTGCGGATTCTCGAGGAGTGCGTGCGCCTCGCCTTCCATCACAATCCGGCCGGTCTCGAGCACATAGCCTCGATGGGCCACCGAGAGTGCCATCTGCGCGTTCTGTTCGACCAGCAGGATGCTGGTCCCCTCCTGGTTGATCTCCTGGATGATACCGAAGATCTCTTCGACCAGGATCGGGCTCAGGCCCATGGACGGTTCATCGAGCAACATCAACGTCGGTTGTGCCATCAGGCCGCGCGCGATCGCCAGCATCTGCTGCTCGCCGCCCGATAGCGTACCGCCCAGCTGCGACAGCCTCTCCTTCAACCGGGGGAAGCTGCGAAAGACACGTTCCAGATTCTTCTCAAACGCCTGGCGTTCCGAATGGGTGAAGGCTCCCATCTCCAGGTTCTCCAGCACGGTCAGGACGGCGAAAATCTTGCGTCCCTCGGGGACCTGGACGACCCCCCGACGGACGATCACCTCGGCCGGGGTCTGCGAAATGTCCTCGCCTCGAAACCGAATGCCGCCCTCGCGCGGGCGCAACAACCCGGAGATCGTGTTCAACGTCGTGGACTTCCCCGCCCCATTCGCCCCGATGAGCGTGACGATTTCGCCCTCGTCGACATGGAAGCTCAGGCCCTGGAGCGCGCGGATCGCGCCGTAGGCGACCTGCAGGTCGGTGACTTCAAGCAACATTGCTGCGTTTCTCCCTCAGTCTCTGCGAAAGCTCCGCAGATCCTCGGCCCAGGTAGGCTTCGACCACGCGCGGATTAGACTGGATCTCTTGGGGCGTCCCGCGCGCGATGATCTCGCCGAAGTCCATGACCGAGATCCATTCACAGATGCCCATCACGACGCGCATCTGATGCTCGATCAACAAGATCGTGAGTTTGAACTTCTCCCGGATGAAATGGATCAGCTCCATCAAGGTCGCCACCTCGGCGGGATTCATGCCCGCCGCGGGCTCATCCAGGAGCAGGAGCTGAGGTGCGGCTGCCAGGGCGCGAGCGATCTCGAGACGGCGTTGTTCGCCGTATGGAAGATTACGAGCGATCTCGCCCTGCCGATCCTGCAGGCTGAACACCTCCAGGAACTCCTGAGCCTTCTCGGTCAGCAGCTTCTCCTGCCGATCGAAACGAGGCCGGCGAAGGACGGCATCCATCACACCGTATCCGGCATGCGGATGGTAGGCAATGCGGACGTTATCCAGGACCGTTAGGTTCGGAAACAAACGGATGTTCTGGAAGGTCCGGGCAATCCCGAGCTGGGTGATGTCGTGCGGCGCCATGCCGATCAGCTCGTGGTCCTGGAATCGGATCGAGCCGGAAGATGGGGCGTAGATGCCGGTGATCATGTTGAAGACGGTGGTCTTGCCGGCGCCGTTAGGCCCGATCAGCCCCACCAATTCCTTCTCGTGGATTGCGACGTCGAACTCCGATACGGCTCTGAGACCGCCGAAGTACTTGCCCAGGTGGTGGACATCCAGAACGATCGGTAGCGCTTCGACCGGATCGCCGACATTCGCCTTCTTGGGCGCTGAGGGCATGGCCTAGTCACCTCCCGCGTCGAGGTCCGGGGCTTTCGCGGGGTCGGACTTGCCCGCCTTTCGGGGCGGCATGACCTCCCGCAAGAACGGCACCTCGAAGGTGCCCAGCAGTCCGGACGGCCGGAGCAGCATCATCACCAACAGCAGGATCGGGTAGACCACGTAGCGCCAGGTCTCGAAACCTTGTGGCAGGAACAGCCGCAGGAAACCCTCCAGGACCAGCGCCCAGGTGAAGGACGCCACGACCGTCCCGGTCACGCTGCCCAGACCGCCGAAAACGAGCACGATCATCGGGTCGAAGGACCTGATGAAGTTGAAGGTGTCCGGGTGCAGGAAACCATTGATGTGCGCGTAGAGCGCGCCGGCGATGCCGGCAAACAGGCTGCCGAGCACGAACGTCAGGGTCTTGTATCGGGCGACGTTGATGCCCATCGCCTTGGCCGCGATCTCATCTTCGCGGACCGAGATGATGGCCCGCCCGACACTCGATTGCAGGAGATTGCGTGTCACCACGATCGCGATCACCATGAACACAAAGACCCAGGTCCAGGTGGTCAGCTTAGGGATGCCGACCATCCCGCGGGCACCCTTCATCTCCGCGAACACGAACATCGTGTCCGAGTTATCCAGCAGCACCTTGACGATGATGGTGAAGCCAAGAGTGGCGATCCCGAAGTAGTCCGATCCGAGCGTCAACACGGGCAGCCCAAACAAATAGCTGACCTCGGCCGCCAGCGCGCCCGCCAGCAGGACGGCCACCACGAAGACAAATTGCCCGGCCAAGGCCTCCGGCAGGGCCGCAAGGACAGATGTCATCGCCGGCGTCAGGGCCAGCCCCAGGCGCGCCGCCAGATATCCGGCCAGGATCACGGCGGCGATGTACAGCCCGAAGGCCGAGAGGATGTCCAACCCTCTTACTCGCGACAGCGCCCACCCCACTCCCATGATGGCCAAACCGATGAAGACGACGACGAAGAACAGCACCGTCATGCCGGAGGCGCTGTGCTGTTGGTACCAACGATAGGTGATGTCCGCGGCGGCGTACGCCCCAATACCGTAGAAGCCCCATTGACCAAGGGAGAACTGGCCGTTGAAGCCGTATATCAGATTCAGGCCCAGCGCCACAATCGACATGGCGGCACCGATGCGCAGGAGCGTGATCCAGAAATCACCTAGGACGTCCAGGGTACTCAGGACCTGCACCACTAAGTACAGGCTCAGCAAGCCGCCGAAGAAGAGCAGCGTGCTACGTTGGATCTTGAGTTTCATCGCCAATCCTTCTCGCCTAGGCCTTCTCGCGCTCGACCTCGCCAAAGATGCCGGTCGGTCGGATCAGGAGCACAAGGATCAGCAGCGTAAAGGCCACGGCGTCCCGCATCGGGGTCGAGATGTATCCGGCGCTCAACACCTCGGCCTGACCCATGATCAGGGCTCCGACGAACGCGCCCGGGATGCTGCCGATACCTCCCAGCACCGCGGCGACGAAGGCTTTCAGACCGGGTATGATCCCCATTCCGAAGACGATCGACGGAAAGGCGATCGCGTACAGGACGCCGCCCGCGCCCGCCAGGGCAGAGCCAATCGCGAATGTAACCGAAATGACTCCATCGACGTTGATGCCCATCAGGCGCGCCGTCGGCTTGTCATA
>JBGOYQ010000227.1:0-3297 GCA_041479735.1 Anaerolineae bacterium
ACATCCATGCCAACCTGTCCGCCCTGGATTCGGTCCTCGAGGACGCGGGGGAGATCGACGCCGTCTGGTGCCTGGGTGATCTGGTCGGCTATGGGCCGGATCCCAACGAGTGCATCCGGCGAATCCGGAGCCTGCCAGGCTTGCTGTGCCTGATCGGCAACCACGATCAGGCCGCCCTGGGCAACATTCCCCTGTCGCGGTTCAACAGCGACGCCCGCGAAGTCGTCGCCTGGACGATGGAGGCGCTGAACGAGGAAAGCCGCTCCTATCTGCGCACGTTGCCCAGCCAGATCCTGACGCCTCCGTTCACGCTGGCCCACGGCAGCCCGCGCCAACCCGTGTGGGAGTACGTGCTCGACCAACACACGGCCGATAGGAATTTCGACATCCTCGAGACGGACTATTGCCTGATCGGCCACTCCCACCTGCCGCTCGTGTTCGTCCGGCTGCCGGGCGAGGAACGCTCGACCTCGCTCGGGGTGCCTTGGGACGCGCCGCTGACCATGGCCCCGCGGATGATGATCAATCCCGGCTCGGTCGGGCAGCCACGCGACATGGACCCACGCGCCGCCTACGCCCTGCTCGACACGGAGGCGTTCACCTGGGAAGCCCGCCGCGTCTCCTACGACGTCGCCGGGGTCCAGCTCAGGATCCTGCAGGCCGGGCTTCCCGAACGGCAGGCGCTGCGATTGATCGCCGGTTGGTAGCGGGGGAACCTTCGTCGTCCCCCTTGCGTCTCTAGGGCAACACCGATGCAAGGGCTGTTTGGAGGAGATACCATGAAGAAGTCCCTCGCCTACGTCTCGCTCGTGCTGCTCGCGGCCGTACTCGCGGGGTGCGGCGCCGCATCGACGCCGGCGCCGCAGTTGCAGACGCTACGCCAGGCCGTTCCGGCCGAGGCTCCTTCCGCCCCGGCGCTATCCGACTCGGCCGGCGGGTTAGCGGTTGGGTCGAAAGGCTCCGGCGTGCCGGGGGCGGCGTCGACCGTCGACCGGCTGGTCATACGCAATGCCACCCTGTCGCTCGTCGTCCACGACCCGGCCGGACAGGTCGAGAAGATCAGCCAGTTGGCGACCTCCCTGGGCGGTTTCGTCGTGACCTCCAATGTCTTCGAGACGACGTTCGGGGACTCCGGCGTAACGGCCAATCAGGCCTCCATCACAATCCGCGTCCCGGTCGACCAACTGGATGAGGCCTTGAAGCGCATCAAGGGCGACGCCATCGAGGTCCGCAGCCAGAACGTGACCGGCGAAGACGTCACCCAGCAGTACACGGATCTGCAGTCGCGCCTGACCAACCTGGAAGCGGCCGAGGCGCAGCTGCGCGAGATCATGGCCTCCGCCACGAAGACCGAAGACGTCATGCTGGTCTACAACCAGCTGGTCCAGGTCCGGGGGGAAATCGAGCAAGTCAAGGGGCAGATGCAGTACTTCGAGCAGTCCGCCAAGCTCTCGGCTATCACCGCCGACCTGATCCCAGACGTCGCCGCCCAGCCCTTGCAGATCGGCAACTGGAAGCCGCAGGGCACGGCCAAGGCCGCCATCGAAGCCCTTGTGCGAGCTTTGCAGGTCCTGGGCGACGCCGCGATCTGGGCAATCCTGTGCGTGCTGCCGGTGGGTCTGATCTTCGGCGTGCCGCTCTTCTTCGTGCTGCGCGCCATCGCCCGCCGCCGACGCGCCGCCAAGGCCAGGGCCTCCGGGGCCTGAGGCTTTTCACTTAAGGATGCACACGGGGCACGGCGAGACGCCGTGCCCCGTTACGATTCTGTGGCCGCCCGCTATCCGATCGCCGCGCGGACCTGCGCCACCAGCACGCCAAATTCGGGTGTGTGGGTCAACTCCAGCCGGCGCGGGCGCGCCAGCGGAATCGGCAGGTCCAGATGGAGCCGCCCTGGGCGCTCACTCAGCACCAGCACGCGATCCGACAACAGGACCGCCTCGGAAATGGAATGGGTCACCAGCACCACGGTCACCTTGCGCGCGCTCCAGATGCGCATGAGCTCCGATTCCATACGTTCGCGCGTCAGGGCATCCAGGGCGCCGAAGGGCTCATCCAGCAGAAGCAGGTCCGGATCGTGAATCAACGCGCGAGCGATCGCCACCCGCTGCGCCATACCGCCGGAGAGATCCTGAGGGAAGGTAGATTCGAAGCCGGTCAGCCCGACCAGCTCAAGCAGCTCGCGCGAGCGCCGCTCGGTCTCGGCCCGGCGAGCGCCCTGTAGCTCCAGGGGAAGCGAGACGTTCCCCAGGACCGTGCGCCAGGGCATCAGGTTGGACTGTTGGAAGACGAAGCCGATCTGGCGCAGCGGACGGAGCAGCGGCGTCCCTTCGAACAGCACCTGCCCCTCCGTCGGCCTGAGCAGCCCCGCGAGCAGACGCAGCAGGGTTGTCTTTCCACTCCCAGACGGACCGACGACGGAGATGAACTCCTGGCGGGTGATAGCGAAGGAGACATCCTCCAGCGCGTGCAGGCCGCCGTTCCCATTAGGGAACCGCAAGCTCAAGTGCTGGGCGGACAGCGCGATGGATGTGTCGATCATGGCGCCGGCAAGTATTCGTTGCTGTACGCCTTAGATAGGTCCGATGCTTTCGTCACGAGCCCCATACCGAGCAGCACGCGCTGCATGTTGTCCCAGGACTGCGGGTCGGAGTAACCGAGGCGCTTCGCCTTCCAGAAGACCATGCTCTCATCGAGAATCTTGCGCTGAACCGCCTGGTCGGCCTGGGCTAGTCCGGTGACGTACCGCTTGCAGATCTCGTAAGCCTGATTAGGGTCGGCCAGCACGTCCTGCAGCCCGTGCAGGATGGCGGCATTCATGGCTCGGACGAGTTCGGGGCGTTCGGCGATCGTCTTCTCGTTGGTCACCAATCCGTTGGAGGCCAGGTGAACATAGTCCGCCACGCGGATCACGTTCACGGGGAAACCCTTCGCCGCCAGGGCGACGGGCTCGTTATTGACGTAGACGACGGCTGCGTCTTCCTTGCCTGCCATCAGCGCCTCGACCTGATTGAAGCCGATGACGTCCAGCCTGGCTGTGTCCTCGGGCAGACCGGCCGCACTTAGCAGCGCCCGGTAGCCGATGTAGGAGGCCCCGCCCAGGATGGGAATGCCGACGCGTTTGCCCTTCAAGTCCGCCGGCCTGACGATCCCGCTGCTGGCCGGGGCCGCAATTGCCACCGGGTAGTCTTGCCACCACCCCAGGACGTACACAATCGGAAGTCCTTGTGCACGCGCCAGCAGCACCTGCTCGCCCGAGGCAAGCGAAAACTGGAGCTCGTTGGCGCCTACGAGCTTGAC
>JBGOYQ010000228.1:0-3288 GCA_041479735.1 Anaerolineae bacterium
GACTTCATCAAGCTGGTGACCAAAGAGATCATCATCCCGAATGGCGTCGACCGGCCGGTCTACCTGTTGGCGCCGGTTCTGGTCGTGATGGCCGTCGTCGGGATGTGGGCCGTGATCCCGCTGGCGCCGCGCCTGATCGGCACGGACATCAACGTGGGCGTGCTGTACGTCGTTTCGGTCGGGAGCATCGGCACGCTGTCGATCATCATGGCCGGCTGGTCGTCGAACAACAAGTTCGCGCTGCTCGGCGCCTTCCGCGCCGTCGCCCAGCTGGTGTCGTATGAAGTCCCGATGGTGCTGGTCCTGCTCATTCCGGTGATGCTCGCCGGCACGATGGGGATGGGCGGGATCGTCGCCGCGCAGAAGTCGACCTGGTTCATTTTCCTGGCGCCGATCGCCATGCTGATCTTCGTCATCTCATCGATGGCTGAAAACGGCCGGGCGCCGTTCGACCTGATGGAGGGCGAGTCGGAGATCGTCGCCGGCTTCAACATCGAGTACTCGGCGCTGGCCTTCGGCATGTTCTACGTCAACGACTTCCTGCATGCGTTTACCATCGGCGCCCTCGTCGCCACGTTGTTCCTGGGCGGCTGGCAGGGACCCGGGGCGGAGCAGTACCCGCTGCTGGGTGTCCTCTACCTGCTCATCAAGACCGGGGTCGTGTGGTTCATCACGATCTGGATCCGCGGCTCCTTCCCGCGGCTGCGCATCGATCAGCTGTTGGCGTTCAACTGGAAGTTCCTGACGCCGATCTCGCTGGCGGCCGTATGCGTCACGGCGGTGGCGGACAAGCTGGCCGCGACCAACGGCTGGAACCGCATCGGCGTCCATTGGATCGGCAACCTGCTGATCGTGGCCGTGACGTTGTGGGGTCTGCAAGCCTACGCCCGCACCGAGCGGCGCCGGCTCGAAGCCCGCGTGGCGGCACACCGCGCGCCGGCCGGCACGGCTCCAGCCGCTCACGGGCGCTGAGCACGAGAGGCACCATGCGATGACCGTTATTCAGATCGTCTTCCTGCTCATCGGCGCGGTCACACTGGCATCGTCGATCCTGGTCGTCACCAGCCCGCGCCTGGTGCACGCCGCGCTGTGGCTGGTGCTCAGCCTGGCGGGGGTGGCGGCCATCTTCGTCTTGTTGAACGCCAACTTCTTGGCGGTGGTCCAGGTCGTCATCTACATCGGCGCCATCGCCATCCTGGTCATCTTCGCCGTTATGCTGACCCGCCGGGTGATGGCCGACAGCGGTCCTCAGCTCAATCGAACCTGGTGGCTGGCGGCCCTGGTGGCGCTGATCCTTTTTGGCGGGCTGATGGCGCTGTTCGTCCAGACCCCGTCGCTGATGTCGGCCACGCCTGGGACGGTAGGGGCGCCGGACACCGTGCTCTCGGACCTGGGCCGGGCATTAGTGGACGTCAACCGCTACATGGTGCCGTTCGAAGTAGCCTCGGTCCTGCTGCTGGCGGCGATGATCGGCGCCATCATCATCGCCCGGCCGCCGTCCTCAGGCTCGAAGGCGGAGGGCGAGGAATGATTCCGTTAGCCTGGTATCTCATACTGGCCGCGGCGATGTTCTGCATCGGCCTGTTCGGCGTGCTCGGCCGCCGCAACGCCGTCGCCATCCTGATGGGGATCGAGCTCATGCTGAATGCCGTCAATATCAACCTGGTCGCCTTCTGGCGCTACATCACCCCGCAGGTCATCGCCGGGCAGGTGTTCACGTTGATCGTGTTCACCGTGGCGGCGGCGGAAGCCTCTGTCGGCCTGGCCTTGATCATTTCCATCTATCGGCGCCGCTCGACGGTGACGGCCGAAGACATCAACCTGATGAAGTGGTAGGCGGCGCTCATGCGACCTGAACTGCTCGTCTTCCTGATCCCTCTACCGCCGATCCTGGCCTTCTTCTTGATTGTGCTGTTCACCAACCGCAGCAACCGGCTCAGCCACTCGATTGCCCTCGGGAGCATGCTGATCTCGTGGGGGTTGGCGATGGCCGTCTTCGTTCTAGCCGTCACCACGCCTGAGCTCGGGCAGCACCCGTTCGCCGCCTCCATCCCCTGGCTGCCAATCGGCACGACCGCTCTGAACATGGGCGTGTTGATAGACCCTCTTGGGGCCGTCACCCTCTTCTTCGTTGCCTGGACCTGCCTGGCGATCTTCCTGTACAGCGTCGGCTACCACAACTTCGGCCAGAAGCGCGATACCGAGGACCGGCCGGGGTTGCCGCCGCACGCCGGCGGCATCGAGCCGATGTACGCGCGCTTCTTCGCCTTCATCTCGCTCTTCGCCTTCGGCATGTTGACGTTGGTGGTTTCCGACAACCTGCTGCTCCTGTTCATCGGCTGGGAGATCATGGGGTTGTGCTCGTACCTGCTGATCGGGTTCTGGTACGGCAAGGACTCCGCCAAGCGGGCCATGGTCAAGGCCTTCATCACCACCCGGATCGGCGACGTCTTCCTGCTGCTCGGCATCGCCTACCTGTACTCGGCGACCGGCACGCTGAACTACCGCGACATCCTGTTCAACGCAGCGACTCTCGATAAGCTGGCATCGATGCCTTCCGGATTCCTGGGCATGTCGGCCGCCGGCCTCATCGGGCTTTTGATCTTCATCGGCACGGTCGGCAAGTCGGCGCAGTTCCCGCTGCACGTCTGGCTGCCGGACGCGATGGAAGGACCGACGCCGGTCTCGGCCATGATCCACGCCGCCACGATGGTCTCTGCCGGCGTGTACTTGGTGCTCCGCTTCTTTCCGCTTCTGACGGCCGGATGGCACGAAGGCGCGGCGCTCACCCCGACGCTGACGGTCGTGACCGTCATCGGCGCATTCACGGCGTTGTTCGCTTCCACGATTGCCCTGTCGCAGAACGACATCAAGAAGGTGCTGGCCTACTCGACCATCTCCCAGCTGGGCTACATGATCGCTGCGGTGGGCATAGGCGCCTATGTTGCGGCCGTCTTCCACTTGTTCACGCACGCCTTCTTCAAGGCGCTGCTGTTCCTCGGCTCCGGATCGGTGATCCACGGGATGGAACACGGCGTGGCGGCGACCTCCGATAGCGCCGCACACGCCGTGGCGGGCCGGGTTGGTCCGGCCGGCGTGGCGGCGACCTCCGATAGCGCCGCACACGCCGCGCCCGGCCATGAAGGGCCGGTCGGCGGGCAGCACTCGCCCGAGCATATCGACGCACAGGACATGTTCAACATGGGCGGCTTGCGGCGCAGGATGCCGATCACCTTCTGGACCTTCCTGATCGGCGGCTTCGCCCTTTCGGGCTTCCCCTTGCTGACC